>JAPLHX010000114.1 GCA_026389415.1 Coprothermobacterota bacterium
GGATCCGGTTTTGCTCTGGAAGAACTTCAACACCAGGAGCCCCTCTATTACCCCACGGACCATCCGTTGATGGCAACTCTGCTTTCCGTATACCGGGAACAGACCGGCCGTAGCGACCCACCCCTGGCTGTCGGTGGCGGGACCTATGCCAAGGAGATGCCGAATACGATTGCCTTTGGTCCGGTGTTTCCCGGAGACCCGGAGACAGAGCACAAAGTCGATGAGTACATCACGATTGAGAATCTGATGCGAAACGCCAAACTGTTTGCCGGCGCGATCTGAGCCTTGGCAAAATAACCGGTAGGGCTACTCGCCTCCGAAGCCACCCAACTGGGTCCAGGACTGAGTGGGAAAATCCGTCAAAACCCCGCGCAGCCATTCGTAGGCAGGATTGGCGGCGATCGATTCCTCGGCCACGAAGGGCTGGCCGCAAGGTCTACCCCAACGCCCCCAGAAAGACATTTCCCGCGCCAACTCGCTGGTTGTGACTTTGCCGTCCAACGCACCGTACGGAGCGGATTCAACTTCGGCATGGGCGCAAAGCGTCCGGATGGATGGTTCCTCGGTCTCCCACCAGGTGTCGTAATGGTCCGCCAGCATTTCCATCGCTTGTTGTGCACCGAGCTGTCCTTTGGTTTCCTGCAGCAACTGGTCCCAGCGCACGCGGCGAGCTACACTGAAATTGGAGGGGTCTTCTGCGCTCCAGCCGTCGCATTCTGCCTGGATGCCCGGATCGGTTGCGGCATTGAATCCGGCGAAATATCCGTCGAGGGTGCGATCCAACTTGGTATGCAACAGCCCCTGCTCGAATCGCGCAATTTCCCCGCTCTTGATATCTCCCAAGAGCCAGGCGTTGGCATAACCACCATTGTTTTGCCGATCCATCAGCGTCACCCACTGGTCGATCGTCTCCCCATATTGCATCGCCTCTCGTGCGCGCGCAAAAGTCGGCAATTTGGTTTCGTCGAAGCCCTGGAAGCCGTAGAACGTGGTCTCGCAACCGACCAGACCAGCGTCATTGATGAAGAAATCGGTACCGCTCCAGATATAGCCGGGAGCGCTTTGCATCACGATCCGATGACCTCGGTCCGGCCAAATATCCAAGACGACATGAAAAGAAGATAAGTCCATCAGGTCGGCCCAGGTCCGTCACAAATTCCGGGTTGATCCGTTCCAGGAACATCTCTTCCGCCTTTTGGGCAAAAAAATCAAAATCACGGCCGGTGTCGCTCTGGATCAGGAAATCATGAACGGAAATAGTTTCTTCGATCTCTTGTGCTAACAGATATCCATGTTGGAACCCGCGCACGTAGGGAGTGCCGCGGATCTGAACTACGGTCCACCCATCCTGTTCCCACCGGCCGGCTCCTTCCAACAGGACCGAAGAGGGGTTCGAAGGTGAAAGAGAAACTGTAGGCGTTGCGGGGGGCAGTGAAGGCGCCGGCGCCGGCGACGCCGGTGAGGTGGAGGTGGAAGGCAGCAGCCAAGCGGTGGAGGGAGTGCCGGGCGAAAGGATGGGAGAGTCGGTGGCGGGAGGCAGTGCGATGGAGCAACCACAAAGACAGCCGAGCAGAATC
>JAPLHX010000314.1 GCA_026389415.1 Coprothermobacterota bacterium
AAGATACCACATTGATGAGGATCAGCGAGGTTAGTTGACAAATTGGCAACGTCCCTGAATGTCACCCAAACAAAACTGTCACGAATCACCGAGTTTCAACAGTTGGCGTGATGGGGAGCGTTGAATCAGGATCTTCATTGAGGGAGGGGATTCAATTGGTTCCATTCCCCAATGGTCAAGATTATTTCGTGGCTGTCCCCAATTCTGGTACGGTTACTTCGCATCGATACCGAAGGCGCGGTGGTTCCCATCCCCCTCGTGGGAGACGAACTGAAAGCGATCCACACTGTTCCTGGGAACCACAAGATACGGGAAGATCTGTGAGGCCGCGGAGCGGTTCGGTTGCCCCCACGAACCGCCTATAATGAAGATGCAGACAGTTACAAGTTACGAGTTACGAGCTTCGAATGACGAGCTAAGCGGGAAAACAAGGGTGACAAAAGACAGTGTCGAGTTGGAAAGCATCTATGATGGAGAGGCGAACCGGGAGGAAAAGAACATGGAACGTTTAACTAAATACCAGAGCAAACGCCAATTCAGCCAAACGCCGGAGCCGGAGGGCGGGGAAAGCGGACCGCAGAAGGGCATCTTTGTCGTCCAAAAACACGCCGCTTCCCATCTGCACTACGACTTTCGGCTGGAAATCGGGGGCGCGCTGGCTTCCTGGGCCGTCCCTAAAGGCCCGTCGATGAACCCGAAAGACAAACGGCTGGCGATGCAAGTGGAAGACCATCCGTTGGAGTATGCCGATTTCACCGGCGTGATCCCGGAGGGGAATTACGGTGCCGGTACGGTGGAGATTTGGGACCGGGGTCTTTTTCAGCCCCTGGACGATCCGGTGCAGGGGGTCACTGCGGGAAAGCTGGATTTCCTCCTGGCCGGCGATCGATTGCGCGGCGGGTTCGCCTTGATTCGACTGCCGGATGGCAAGGGGAACAGTTGGTTATTGTTCAAGAAAAAGGATTCGTTTGCCGATCCGGAGTGGACGATGAAGACAGTGTCGAGTGACGACTTGCGAGTTTCGAGTGATGAACTACAAGCAAAACGAAAAGACAGTGGGGAGTGACGAGGTAAATAAAGGCAGTAACGAGTTTCGAGTTACGAGTTGCAAGTTGCGAGTTGAAACCAAGAACCGATCTTCATCGTCACTCGGATGGATATTTGAGGAGGGTGGGGTAAAAGATAGAACTGCCTCGTTTGGGGACTGTCCAAAAGAAGATTGATGACTTGGCAATGTCACACCTTGTGTGATATTCTGAAAAGTGTCCGATGCGGATCTTTAAGAATGCCTGGTTTGTCCGGTTTGCCCGCGCGCAGGTGATCTGGAATGCAGTGCTTCTGGAGGCGGTTCAAAGACTCGAAGATGGCCAAGTGGATGTCGACTTGGGCGGTGGCGTGATTAAACAACAGATTGCGCGGCCGGGTCAAGGAAAATCCAAGGGTTATCGAGCGATCATCCGATCCGTGAAAGAGATAAGGCATTCTTCGTATATGGCTTTGCCAAGAGCGATCGAAGCAATATCCGCAATAACGAGGAAAAGCAGTTCAAGAAGATGGCCAAGCATGTGCTTGAACTTTCCGATCCGCAGCTAAGTGCGCTGATTGCTAATGGCCAATTTGAGGAGGTCGACAACGATGGTAAAGAAATATCGGAGTGAAGCGTTCGCCGCCATTCATGAAACCATGGAGGCGCTGCACGAAGTAGGCGCAATCGATAAGCAGACCTTGCGCGAGTTCGATGAGGTTTGCCTGACTCCGGTTCACGCGCTCAGCCCCGAGGAGATCAAGTCCATTCGTTCACGGGAGCACCTCTCCCAGTCTGTCTTTGCGCGATACCTGAATGTGTCGAAGAATCTGGTCTCTGATTGGGAAAGAGGCATCAAGAAACCCGGCGGCCCGGCATTGCGACTGCTGACGGTCGTTGAGAAAAAGGGGCTTCAAGCTATTGCTTAAGCAGTTGCGAGACAACAGAGACAGTGGCGAGTTTCGAGTTCATGGCAGTTTCGAGTTACGAGTTTCGAGTGGCGAGTTGAAAAGCAAAAACAAATCACAAGACTAAGGGCAGTTGCGAGGTAACAGAGACAGGTGCGAGTTCGAGCTACCTGGGATTCATTCGGTCAAAGGCTTGTTGCGGGTCGGTTTTAGCCGCCAACCTGAGACCTTCTGCCCTACCAACGGCCACTTCGTATTGCTCTGTCTCGATGGCGTTCAGGGTTGCCTGGGCCACTTCGGACGGGGGGATCCCGCGATCAGTCTGCCCCCTGGCCGCTCGGGCGCCTTTATCGAGTTCTGTATCCACGGCTGGAGGGATGATCTCGAACACTCGGATCGAAGTGGCCTTCAGTTGATGCCGCAACGACAGGCAAAAGGAATGGACGGCGGCCTTTGTCGCACAATACACCGGCATGATCGCGATCGGGATAAACCCCAACCCGGAAGAGACATTGATGATGGCCGCATCCTTCCGTTTAGCCAGATGGGGGATAAAATAGGCGGAAAAATGGATCAGAGCTGTGAGATTTGTTTCTATTTCCGCTTCACCGCTCAGCAGGTCCGCAATGCCTTGCTTGAAGTCAATCCTTCGCTGGATTCCGGCATTGTTGACGAGGACATTGATGGACGGAAACGAAGTCGTGGCCCACTGGTAGAGGGATTTCCGCTCTGCCTCCTTGGATACGTCGCAAATCCGGATGGAAATACCCGGCAATTTGTGTTTCGCTTCGGTCAGTTTATCTTCCCTTCTGCCACATACGATCACTTCGTTGCCGGCATGAACGAATGCCTCCGCCAGCGCGAAACCAATCCCGGTTGCCCCGCCCGTGATCAAGATCGTGTTTCCGGAAATTTTCATGTTCTAACCTCCCAAACCCGAGAGTTGACCCTCGCTTGATTCCTGATGACTGGATCAGACTACGCTTGCACTCGCTTCCGCATGAACAGCCTG
>JAPLHX010000076.1 GCA_026389415.1 Coprothermobacterota bacterium
GGTCGGGAAGCATTGCCGGTTTTGCCCGCAACCGGTTTTGCCCGCTACCGGCTTCAGTGAACCAGGGTAGTCCCGGCCGGCCAGAGGTTTTGATCAACCCGCAGTTCAGTGACGCTCGTTCCTTGTCCGAGAGCTTGGCTCCAGTGAAAGCAGTGAAAAGGGGACAGGCAGAAAAGGGGGCAGACTACTTTATTTGTCGCGCATCGCCGCCCTGACTCTTACGGAACGAACGTTGGGTGGCTAAGGATCTGGAATTCGATCATAAAATAGCCCGTCCCTCCCGATTTAGTGCGTTTGCCCTTCTGACCTCGTACAATTTGATCGATAGACTCGACAACCCGAAGGAGATCCCGGCGGATCCCGTCCGGTTCGTGATGGAATGTCGGGCGGCGCGTGATTGGGCCAGCAGTGCGATGCGAGTCGGAAGAATGGATGAAAGGATGAACACAGATCACGTTTCACCTTCTTCCCGAGAAGAACTGGGCAAGGCCGTAGAGACGCTTCAGGCTCACAAAGACGGATGGGTGACGCTCTCTATTTTGAACCGCATCTCACTCATCGACGAGCTGATCCGAGATTATGCATCCGTGATCCCACACCTGGTGAAAGCGGAGGTTGATGCCAAGGGTTTTCAAGAATGCGACTTCAGTATTGCCCAAGAATGGCTCGCAGCAAGCGTGGTACTACGAAACTTGCGCAGTTTGAAACGCGCCCTGGTTGACATCCAAACGGTCGGACACCCCAAAAGTCCAGGAGCGATCGTTCTACGCCCCGATGGCCAGGTGGTCGTACAGGTATTTCCGGAAACATGCTACGACCGGCTCCTTTCTAGCAACCACAAGATGGATGTCTGGATGGAGCCAGGGGTCACGCTGGCAGATCTCCCACGCAGCCAGGCGTTGTCCTATCACGATAAAAACCATCCTGGAAAAGTGGCGCTGGTACTTGGGGGTGGGGACTTCTCGGCGATTGGTTTCACGGATGTGTTGTTCAAGCTTTTCGTAGAGGACCGGGTGGTGCTTCTGAAGATGAACCCCGTGAATGCTTACGCGGGCCCGATATTGGAAGAGGGTTTCCGCTCCCTGGTCAAGCCTGGTTTCCTGCGCCTGGCATATGGAGGCCCGGTTGAGGGCGCCATCCTGTGCAATCATCCCGGGGTAGACGAAATCCACATCACGGGCTCAACGAAAACCTTCGAAGCGATTGTTTTTGGTCCGGGTGACGAAGGCTTGCAGCGCAAGGCGAAGCGCGAGCCCTTGCTGACCAAGCCGATCACTGGTGAACTGGGCAATATCACGCCGGTCATCATCGTACCCGGCCCCTGGATTGGCAATGAAACGGATCATCAGGCGGAAAAATTAGTTTCCTGGCTGATCACCAACGCCGGGTTTACCTGCAATACACCTCATCTACTTCTGATGCATGCGGAATGGTCCCAACGCCAGCAGTTGCTGGATGTGATACGGCAGAAGCTATCCCGCATCCCCTTACAAAAAGCGTACTATCCGGGAGCACACAAAATCCACCAGGCTTTCGTCTCGGCCCATCCTGAGGCCCAGCAATTCGGCCAGCCGAGAGAGGAAGAATTGCCATGGACCTTGATCTCATCTGTTGCCGCAGAGCGTACAGACGATATTTGTTTTCGCCAGGAGGCATTTTGCGGCTTGCTGGCTGAAACCCCCATCCACGCTGCAAGCGTGCCTGAGTTTCTGGATCGTGCTGTGGATTTCGCCAACCAAACCGTATGGGGCACCTTGGCTGCCGCTCTATTCGTCCACCCGGCATCTCTTAGGGTCAGTGAAATTGCCTCAGCGGTAGATCGGGCACTGGCAAACCTTCGTTACGGCACCATCAGTGTGAACGCTCAGGCAGGGTTGGCATGGGCTTTGGCAGTCTCTCCCTGGGGTGGTTTTCCCGGTCAGGACATCTATGATGCGCAGTCGGGAGTGGGATGGGTCCATAACACATTGATGTTCTCTCACCCACAGAAAGTGGTCTTGCATGCTCCCTTTATGGAATCGCCCCGATCGCTTGCCTTGGTGAGCCGCGGGAGCGCATATCGAAGACTTGCCCCGAAGTTGGTGGCCCTGGAAGCCGCTCCTTCCCCGTGGAAGATCCCGGGCATCGTCAGGACAGCCGTTGGATGGTAGGCCACCCAGAGCAGAAAACTGAATCATTCGCCTGGGGAGATTGCCAGGGGGGAGTGACTTGAAATGAAAGAGATTCGGTCTGACATCGAAATCCGGGCATCGGTGGAAACCGTATGGCAAATCCTGACGGATTTCACCAAGTATCCTGAGTGGAACCCGCTGATTCCGCGAGCGATCGGGACAGCCGAAGTCGGCGCACGGGTTGAACTTACCATTCCCTCCGGTTCCAAAGAAAAGGTCTTGCGCTGTACGGTGATCAAGGTGGAGCCGAACCGAGAGCTGTGTTGGCAGTACCATATTCTCCTGCCCGGCCTCTTTCGAGCCAAGCACAGTTTTACCTTGGAGCCAATGGGAATTGACCGGGTGCGCTTCGTTAACCGAGAGGTATTTGGCGGTCTCTATCTCCCCTTTCAAGCTAAAGAGCTTGATACCCAGACTCGACGAGTCTTCCAGGAGATGGATAAAGCACTGAAAGTAAGAGCGGAACAACTTTGAACTAATGTAAATAGTGGTAACACAAGAAGGGTCATTCAGTTCACTTTACCCCCTGAAGTCAGGGTTTTGTCGTTCTCGGGGGAGATCTTTGCTTGGGGACAAAAGGGGGACAGACTACTTTATTGCTGCGCATGGCGGTCCTGTAAACGGAGAAAGGCTTGCTCCCGGCGCTACAACGCTTTAGGATACGGAAAGAAAGACACGATGGAGTCCCGATCCCGACCCTACCAAACCGAAGACGATTTCTGGCGCATGCGCGAGTTTCTGCGCCACGCATTCCTGTTAAACAACCGGCTGATGCACAGTTGGCATGTCGCCCGGCTGGACTATGCCCGCTGGCACACCTGCCTAAACTGCGCCAAGGTGCCCCTGCAAGAGGTGGTTACTCTGTGGGAAACGAATGGACAACTCACGGCGATCTTGATGCCCGACGGCGGGCGCGGCGAGGCGCATTTGTTGGTCCATCCCACCCTGCGTACGCCTGAGCTGGAAGAAGAAATGCTCACCGTGGCCGAGCAACGCCTGGCTTCCGTCCAGCCGGATGGTTCGGCCAAACTCTGCGTGTGGGCACCCGAAGCGGATCCGTTGCGGCAACAGCTCCTGGTCCAGCGAGGTTACGCCAAAGAGGGCCGGCCGGAAATCCAATGGCGACATCGCTTGGACGCGCCCATCCCGGAGGTTCCGGTGACCGCAGGATATACGATCCGGGCGTTGGGAGATGGCCTGGAACTGTTGGAACGCTGCTACGCCTCGGGCCTGGGTTTCCACGAAGGGGACATCCGGATTGCCGTGGAGAACAGGGAAGATCCCACTTGGTACCACAATATCCAAACCGCCCCCTCGTACCGCCGCGACCTCGATCTGGTGGCGATTGCATCCGATGGAGAAATTGCCGCGTTTTGCACCATCTGGTTCGACGATGTGACGCGCAGCGCCATTTTCGAGCCGGTCGCCACCGTGCCCAGGCACCAACGGCTTGGCCTGGGGAGATCGATCATGACCGAAGGGTTGCGGCGGCTCCAACGGCTCGGCGCAACCCTGGCGTTTGTGAGCGGGTACAGCCCGGCCGCCAATGCGTTGTACCAATCGGTGATTGGTCCCAACCACGAGTTGTACGAGCCGTGGGTCAGGCGATGGCAGGAACCTGCCGTTCCCCCGCCGCACGGGTGAAGCCACCATTCTGCGGCCGCCCCAAACGGCCAACCGCAGAGGCAGCGTAATCCGGTGGGACGAAGGAATGGTGGCTGCGATCCGACGTACGATGTATTTTCTTTCATGATCTGAAAGAAGTTCATTCATGAAGCGACATAATCAGCAATTCCCCCCACAACCAGCCAATGGCACAACTTCTAGAAATGGCACGTTCAGGATTTCTGCTTAAAGTTCGTCCCGTTCGTTGCGGAAGAATCAAGACGGATCGCAGCTTGCAGGGCGGAAAAGTAGCCTGTCGCCTTTTTCAACCGGATGTCTAAGAATGAATCAGTGGCTGTCCCCAAATAAGAGGTCTATTTCCCATGCTGACTGTCTCAAAGGGCTTGACAAACTTCGTTCCAGTTTGGTTGAGTGGTCGTATGTACCGTGCAATGAAGATCATTTTATGTTCAGCGCTGGTCCTGGCTGCGGTGGTGATGCCG
>JAPLHX010000033.1 GCA_026389415.1 Coprothermobacterota bacterium
ATCTGTATTTCGTAATACGATAACAGATTCGATCAGAGAGGCCAACGATGCGTCCAACAACTCCCCTCTACCTTCTGTCTTCTAGGCCCTATCCCAGCGCCAAGTATGCGACCAGCCTCCTTTTGTTGGTGAACCATTGCGCAACATCCCTGGTCTTTCTTGGGGTGAAGAGCAAGCGGCTGGGTCGGGCTTGGGAGGCCGCGTGATTGTGGCAAGTTTCCTCCTAGGTTAAGGCAATGAAGTGGTCCAAATCGGACTGAATTACCTAGCTCGCCAATCCTCAATTTGTTTTGGTTTCAACTCGAAACTCGCAAGTCGTCACTCGAAAACTGCTTCAGCCCCTTCGTTTATTCCGTACCCATTCTTCCCTTGACATCCCCGCTCTGCGAAGAATTCGCTGTAGTAGGTCAATCCCAACCTCGCTCACCTTCGAACCCGAATTCCCGCAGACGATCGACCAGTTGCTTCCAAGAAACTGGTTGGAGCTTAACCAACCACCGCTTCCTTCGGTATAATGATTTCAGTTCGATCTAACGCTGGAATGAACATTCCGCGAGAAATCCGAATGAGAAGCCAGCCATCGAGAACTTCACCCAGAGCGGATCGGCAATCCTATAACGTTTTTCCAGTAGCCCAAACACCCTTCAATTCCGGCACTTCTCCATAGTAAGGCTCTGGATCGTCGATCAATTCATACCGGGCATACCGTCGCGCATTCTCAACGTATTCTTTTATCATTTCTTCTTCCTATCTGTAATCTTGGACTCTCCCGTTTTTGCTTTTCAACTCGTAACTCGACACTGTTTCTATTTGTTCGTCAATCGCAACTGATCACTGCTCCAACCTTCCTGCCCAATCACATCCGACAGGAATTGTTGGATCGCAGCAGGTAACGCAGTCGCTACCCGATTTGCTGCATCCAGCAATAAGATAAGGCGACCAGAATCCAACACCAAATCGTAGGCGTGGTGGAAGACATGCCGAAACCCGCGCAGTTCCTGCAAGTCGGCTCGCATTTCTGGAGGAAACAACGCGGGACGGACACCGGGAATGGCCAACGAGAGACGTCGGATGAGCTCCACATGCCGCCCTGTACGATCCGAAACCTGGTTTTCAAAACCCTTCGCAATGCGCGCAGCCATTTGTTCCAGGGCGTTGTAGCAGCGAGAGAGTTGGTAGGCTGCGGCTTCCAGCGCCGCGTCCGATCCCAGGTCAAACCGTTCCTTCGCCAGGCCGGCCGTTACTTGAATCACCTGGAGATCAGCGGAAATCTCTGCGGCTAATACTCGCAGCGCTAGCTCGTCCATTGTCCCCCCTCGTTCTCGATGGTTTGGCGAAACCGAGTCTCCGGCAAAAGCAATACGTCCACCGAGCGCTTCAATGCTTCTTCCAGCTCTGCTTGCACACGATAAATCGAAAGACCAGGCGGAAGGTCTGCGAAGGCGACATCCACGTCCGAAGCTTGCCGAAATCGATAGGGTTGGATTAGGGACCCAAACACATACACCACCTGTCCCGGGAGGATTTGCGCCAATGCGTTCCGCAATGCTTTGACCGTTTCCAGCCGAAGCCGTTCGTCCCTGACCTTCGTTTCCTGTGCAATGCGCTGCAGAATCGTCATCCTATTCAACCTCCCCTACATTATACGCGAGGAGAAGCCGACTCAGCACTTCCATGCAAAGTTCAGGATGTTGGGTTTTGATCGCCACTCGCCACTCGTACCGGTATAATAGTAGGTACGATGCCGCGCGATTGGGACACCTTTCATCAGTGGGAGAAGGAGCAGCAACGTCGGGAATCACCCGATTTCCAGCGTAACCTAGCCATTCTGGAACAGATGCTGGCGGA
>JAPLHX010000129.1 GCA_026389415.1 Coprothermobacterota bacterium
CCGTCTCAGCCTAGGAATGAAGAATTTGACGGGTTTGATCCAGAACCGGGGGGGATTTCACGCCAACTTGGGCCAGCGCATCGCAGACCTGGCCTCGCGCCTGCGTCCGATGCTGACGGTGGTGGATGCGGTGCGGATCCTGCGCAATCACGGACCTACCGGTGGAAACCTGGACGACGTGCAACAGACCAACACCGTGATCGCTTCCACCGATTTTGTGGCCGCGGACGCCTATGCCGCCACTCTCTTTGGCCTGACCGGTCCAGACATCCCTTATCTTCGGGCAGGCGGGGCCATGGGCCTGGGCCAATTGGACTTGGCACGGGTTCCCGCCGAGGAGATCGCGCTCTCTCCCTAGACATGCAGATCCGGACCAAACGTAAGGTGCACTGGCTGCGACGTGCCCTGCAATGGGCGGTGTTTCTTTTGTTCCTTCAACTGTTGCTGTCCACCGTGCAAGGCGTTTCCGGTTTACCCCAGGACCTTTTCTTCCGCCTGGACCCGCTGCTCGGGATTTCCGCCATATTGGCCGGCCGAATCTGGATCCCGGCGCTGACGCTGGGTGGGCTGGTTCTGCTCTCCGCGCTTGTTTTCGGCCGAGCCTGGTGCGGCTGGATCTGCCCATTGGGATCGCTGCTGGACTGGCTGCCCGCTCGTCGCAAGCGACGCTTGTCCCCGACCTTGCGCACGCTTAAACACCTGCTGCTCTTACTACTGCTGGTGTTGACCGTTCTGGGCAGCCTGGCACTAGCCGGCCTGGATCCGATCGCTCTGTTCTGGCGCGGACTGGCCACCGTCCTGCTGCCGGCTCTGAGGGCGCTGACGTCTGCCGCGGAGGGGGCACTGTACCAGGTTCCGGCCCTCAACCCGGCGACGGACTGGCTCGATTCTCTCCTGCGCGGTCCCCTACCCCTGGATCAACCTTTTTTCCTGCCCAACTTGTGGGTCCTCGGCCTGATGATTTTCGTCCTGGCTTTGAATGCAATGCACCGTCGGTTCTGGTGCCTCTCACTTTGCCCACTGGGCGCGCTGTTGGCCTGGCCGTCGCGGATCGCTCTCTTCCGTCGCCAGGTGGAAGCCCAAGCCTGCATCTCCTGCGGACGCTGCCGGGATATTTGCCCGACGAGTGCAGTCGACAGCGAGGCCAATTTCTCCTCCGACCCGGCCGAATGCGTAACCTGCCTGGAATGCCGGGAGATTTGCCCCACCCGAGCCATTCACTTCCCCAGGTTGCAGCGGCTGGCTGTGGCCAAACCCTACGATCCCAAACGGCGCGAAGCGTTGGGGTCCCTGGGCATTGTCGCCACCGGGATTTTGTTGGCTCGAATGATCCCGCCGGTGGTCGAAACGCAGGCTCTATTCGTACGCCCGCCGGGAGCCAGCGAATCCAGTCTGGCTAGCCTTTGCTTCCGTTGCGGCCATTGCGTACGCGTCTGTCCCACCGGAGGGTTGCAGCCCCTTTCCGTTCAGGGCGGCTTGGAACAACTGTGGACGCCGGTACTGGTCTCTCGTCGCGGCCCTTGCAGCTTCAGCTGCAATTCCTGCGGCGCGGTCTGCCCCACCGGCGCCATCCCTCCCTTGCCCCTGGCGGAAAAACAAGCCACCCGCATCGGCCTGGCGAAGATTGATCGGACACGATGCATCCCCTGGGCCGAAGGAAAAGAGTGCATCGTCTGCGAGGAAGTCTGTCCGGTAGCCGAGAAAGCGGTGAAATTGGAACAGCAGACGGTGCCGGCCGCCGATGGCGAAACCACCGTGCTGCGGCCCTTCGTGTTTTCCGATCTCTGCATCGGTTGCGGCATCTGCGAGCAACAATGCCCGGTGGTCGGCGACGCAGCCATCCGCGTATTTGTGCGCTAAGCTAACCGCCTCGGTTGGGTGGACAATCCTTGGTCAGCCGAATGGGGTGAGGTATGGATTTGTAGCAACCGTTCCGAATGCGGATTGATAGGACAGGCGGAGATCGTGGGTGCGGGCATCCCAGGCCGGGATCAGTTTAGCCGGACCCAACAGACCGCTCAGGAATCTCCGTTCTGCTCCATCCTCGGTCTTGAGCGAGTCATCTATCGCGGCAAATAACGTTTGTGCATTGGTCAAGACCTGCTTCGGGTGATAGTTCGTCATCGGGATTAGATGGGGGGATCGGTGGCGGCGTTCAATCTCACTCCCCGTTTTCATCGGCGCGGACTCCTGATAGTTTCTGATGCATTGGATTGCGACAATCGATTCCATCCATCGAAAAGCAAGAGGCCGACTTGCGTCGGCCTCCCCTCCTTGTTGCCAAACCCTCTCCCTAGAAAGGTTTGGTCGCCAATAACAGTTTCACACTGTACAGCATTTTTTCCGGGGTGATGTCCTGAGCCTCGATCGGCTGGTTGGGGTCGATCACCACATCGTCGGCCGGCTTCCAGTTGACATCGATCAAAGCAAGAGCTTTGTTTTTAGTCAAACCGCGTTGGGTGCCGGTCGGTCCGTCGGCAGCGTAGGCCATATCTTCCTTCCAGCCCTTGCCCTCCAATATGGTGGTCAAGATCTGGGCTGTGATTCCCGGGCTGGTAAAATCATTGCCGGTGCCCTCCACAACGATGGCCTGGCCCCAACCGCTGCCACCACCGATGGAGTCGACAAAATCTTCCTGGTTGATCTTCAGGTCCATGTTCAGCGCGGATTTGATTTCGGCAAAGATGGAGTCCACATCGGCTGAAGGCAATCCCTGAAAGAGGACTTCGCCCGTTTCAGTGGGACTCGGTAAACCGGTCGATGGCGTCGCGGTCGGGGTGGTGGAAGTGCCGCCACAGGCGGAGAGCAAGAGAGCCAGGCCGAGCAGCAATACTACGGTTTTGGAGATTTTCATCATTTCCTCCCTGCAAATAGGTTGTCTTGATTATACCCGGATTCTTTTCTTGCCGGCCATCCGGCATCTCACATCGTGTTCTCTGCGTCTTTTCTTTAGAATTGGCCCCATTGTGCTTGGATAGAATCGGTCGGTAGAACCAATTCACCATGGAGGAGATTGGATGGAAGCGAAGAAGGCATGGAGCACACTGGAGTTGATCGTACTGACGCGGGGTATGCCCCAGGAACAAATTCTGCATTCCTGCAAGGGAAACTCCTACTCCGGCTATTCAGGTAGCATATATGCTGTATGCAATATGACAGGTTGTCTCAATTGTTTGGCAATTGGTAGTTCCTAGAGATCAAGATAGAATTCCACTCGTAATCCGCCACTGCCTTCATTGCTTTTTATTTTTGGTTTCAACTCGCAACTATCCTTTTATTTGCTTTTGTCCGTCATTCGTCACTCGCAACTCATACCTGCCTCTATGAGCTTTTGCTTTGTTTTCAACTCGACACTCGAAACTCTCTTTGCCTTTTGCCTTGGCCCGTAACTCGAAACTCACCATTCGAAACTCGTAACTCTCCTTTGTTGACTCGCCACTCGTACCGGTATAATAGTAGGTACGATGCCGCGCGATTGGGACACCTTTCATCAGTGGGAGAAGGAGCAGCAACGTCGGGAATCACCCGATTTCCAGCGTAACCTAGCCATTCTGGAACAGATGCTGGCGGA
>JAPLHX010000057.1 GCA_026389415.1 Coprothermobacterota bacterium
CCTTGTCTTTGATCCGGGCCCGCCAGACGCGGAAGGCTCGCTTCTTCTCGGTCTGGCGTGGGTACTGTTGCCAAAACTGTTCGAACTCCGGCGGGTAGGATGGGTTGGCCGGTTTCTCTTCGATTGCATCTTCGTTCGGTGGAGAAACACAAGGATTCGACGATTTGGGACGGTTGGTTTGGGTTCCGGAGTTTTTTATTTGCGCTTTGGGGTTTTTGGTTGGCGATTCGTGGCGGCGGGTTGGAGATTCGTAGTTTGCGGTTTGTTTCGTTGATTGAAAAGAGTCCCATCGTAAATCCTCGGCTGCCGGTTTTGCAGACGAGGTGAGCAAACGTATTGGAATCAAGGAATCCGCAATCAGAGAATCAGGAATCAAAGAATCCGCAATCAAAGAATCCGCAATCAGAGAATCAGGAATCAAGGAATCAGGAATCAGAGAATCAGGAAGGAAGGAATCAGGAATCAAGGAATCAGCCGGGCTAGTCTGGTGCGTTTCCGCTGCGAGCACAGTGCTTTCCTGGTGCAGGATCGGTGCATCGGATGCCCACTGCGTTGCGTCCACTTCCACGGGAGGAGCCGGCAGCAGGGAAGCCGCCTCCTTAATGTGCGGATTCTGGTGGCGGACGAAATTCAACACCTGAATGCAGCGTTTGCCTCCCACCGTATAGCGGCGAATGAAGCGCTCGCCGTCCGGTCCTTGTGGGCGCGCCAGATCCCCAAGCATTTGCTCGACATCGCAGTCATCGCTGGGGAGAACTGCGATCTTGATCTTGCCCGGCCGATCCTCCAGCCGGCCCTCCCGATCGGCCAGGCACCACAGCCCGGCAAAAAGCAGCCGAACCAACGGATCCAGGCTGCTCAGATATTCATTCCTAAAAAATCCCGGTTTGAGGTTACGCGCGCGCATAGCAATTCTCCTTCCATAATTGGAATAAGTATAGGATGGAAAGTGGCCTTAAAACCGGAAAAGGGAAAACTAATTTTCCGTTAAGACATTATTAGATGATTTTTTATCCGATTATGAAACTGGGCGGGAACTTCCGGGAGATTGGCCGTGATTACGCATGAATGTTTCCCCCTCCAGCCGGCAGGAAGTTGCCGGCTCAGTACACCGTCCCGCGCGAAACGACGGTCAGTTGGAGGCTGCAGAAATGCTTAATTTAAAGACCTGATCCCAGCTTTCTCCTGACCCCATCTTTCTCCCCGATCGAGGAATGCAAACCGCTGGGGACGCCTCGGGTTCCGACGCTAGATTGATTGTGCCGTTGCGGATTCTGATATAGCATTGATGAGCGTGGGATTCATGGGGAAACTGGGCATCTCCAATGTTAGAACGCACACGCTCCCCGAAGAATTATGCTGGTCCACTGACAGCAAGTTGTCAGGGATTAAATGAAATACCAATAAGGATGGGGAAAGAAAGAGAAGGTTTGGGGAGCTTGGAACTGTCGGTTTTGTTACACTGATAGGCAGCAACGACGGGAGGAAATTTCCATGGCTCGTAAAGGGAACGCAACCAGCAAGGGCAATGGCCAGGCAGCCAACTTGGGGTTCGAGCCCACGCTCTGGCTGGCAGCGGATAAACTGCGCAATAACATGGACGCGGCGGAGTACAAACACGTCGTCCTGGGCCTGATCTTCCTGAAGTACATCTCCGACGCCTTCCAGGAGAAATACAACGAACTGGTCGCCGAGACACAACAGGGCGCCGACCCCGAGGACCCCGATGAATACCGCGCCTGCAACATCTTCTGGGTTCCCAAGGAAGCCCGCTGGACATTACTGCAGGCCAACGCCAAGCAACCCATCATCGGGAAGCGGATCGACGACGCAATGGTGGCCATCGAGCGCGACAACCCAGCCCTAAGGGGAGTTCTGCCCAAGGATTTCGCCCGCCCCTCGCTGGACAAGCAGCGCCTGGGGGAGCTGATCGACTTGATCAGCAGCATCAGTCTGGGCGAGCGAGACAACCGCTCCAAGGACATTCTCGGCCGCGTGTATGAATACTTCCTCGCCAAGTTCGCCAGCGCCGAAGGGAAGAAGGGCGGCCAATTCTACACCCCCCATTGCGTGGTAGGCGTGCTGGTGGCGATGCTGGCGCCGCACAAAGGGCGCGCCTACGACCCCTGTGGCGGCTCGGGCGGGATGTTCGTGCAGAGTGAGCGGTTCATCGAAGAACACGGCGGCAAGATCGGCGACATCAGCATCTACGGCCAGGAGTCGAACGCCACCACCTGGCGGCTGGCCAAGATGAACCTGGCCATTCGGGGTATCGACGCCAATTTGGGCTCGGAAAACGCCGACAGTTTTCATCACGACCTCCACCCGGACCTGAAGGCCGACTATGTACTGGCCAATCCTCCCTTCAACTCCAGCGATTGGGGCGGCGAGCGCCTGCGCGAGGACAAACGTTGGAAATACGGTATCCCGCCAGCCGGGAATGCCAACTTCGCCTGGGTGCAGCATTTCATCCATCATCTGAGCCCCACCGGCCTGGCCGGGTTCGTGCTGGCCAACGGCAGCATGTCCAGCAACACCTCGGGGGAAGGGCAGATCCGCCAGGCCATCATCCAGGCAGATCTGGTGGATTGCATGGTAGCCATGCCCGGGCAGTTGTTCTACTCCACCCAGATCCCGGTTTGCCTGTGGTTCCTGGCCCGCGACAAGCGCAACGGGCGCTTCCGTGACCGCCGCGGGCAGGTTCTCTTCCTGGACGCGCGCAAATTGGGCAGTATGATCGATCGCGTGCACCGCGAGCTGACCGAGGAAGATATCGCCAAGATCGCCGGCACCTACCACGCCTGGCGCGGCGACTCCATCTCTCCCCCTCCTCGTGCGGGAGAAGATCAGGGTGAGGGGTACAAGGACATCCCAGGCTTTTGCAAGTCCGCCTCCCTGGAGGAAATCGAAGCCAACGGTTGGGTGCTGACCCCCGGGCGCTACGTAGGAGCGGAGGCGGTGGAAGACGACGGCGAGCCGTTCGAGGAGAAGATGAAACGGCTCGTGACACAGCTTCACGAGCAACAGTCCGAGGCTGCCAAACTCAACGCTGCCATTTGGGCAAACCTGGAGGATATAGGCTATGGTCTTTGATTCGGAAAAACCCTTTAATGATCTTCCCTTGCTTCCTCCCAGATTCGATCTGGAGACGAAAGCGATTCTCAAGAAGACAATCATGGCGGGCCGTGTTCTCGCAGAACTCAAAGGACTTGGCAAGACAATTCCCAATCAAGCCCTGTTAGTGGATTCCTTGATCCTTCAGGAGGCAAAGTCGAGTTCAGAAATCGAAAATATCATTACTACTCATGACGCATTATTCAAAGCGTTTGCTGCAAAAACTAGCCGCATTGACCCAAGCACTAAGGAAGTTTTGAGATACCGCGAAGCGCTTTGGGAAGGTTTCAACGAACTTAAGAAAAAACCTATTTTATCTACCAATCTGTTCCTAAACATCGTTCAAACAATAAACGGCAATCAGGCTGGCATAAGGCATGCACCAGGAACCGCCATTATTAACGCCATTACGGAAGAAGTCATCTATACTCCTGCAGAGGGTGAGGAGATCATTCGGGACAAACTGAAAAACCTTGAAGAATTTATCCATGCGGATGATAGCATAGACCCTTTGATCAAGTTGGCCGTAATTCATTACCAGT
Organism: Coprothermobacterota bacterium; assembly: GCA_026389415.1. Lineage (GTDB taxonomy): Bacteria > Caldisericota > JANLFM01 > JANLFM01 > JANLFM01 > JAPLHX01. The sequence continues at coordinate 3,657 of JAPLHX010000057.1, forward strand.
TGGAGGCGATCCACCCATTCTCCGACGGCAACGGGCGAACTGGTCGGATAATCAACATTCTGTTTCTAGTTCTTCGGGGTCTGCTGGACTTGCCAGTCCTCTACCTGAGCAAGTTCATCATCGATCGCAAAAATGAATATTACCTGCGCCTCCGCCAGGTAACCGAGAGCAATTCGTGGGAAGCGTGGATTCTTTATATGCTGGAAGCAGTTGAGAGCACCGCAGCTTTTACTCGTGATCGCATGATTACGATCCGAGAACTAATGTCTGAAACAATGGAGCGCGCGAGAAAGGGTTTGCCGACGAGGGTTTATTCAAAAGAACTGATCGAGCTGCTCTTTCGTCAGCCCTACACCAAAGGGCAATTTCTAGTCGACTCCGGGATAGCGAAGCGTCAAACTGCTGCTGAGTATCTCCGGGAATTGGAGAAGCTAGGCATTCTCAAGCCGCACAAAATCGGCAAAGAAGTCCTTTACTTGAATGTTGAACTGTATGATTTGTTGTCGCGATAACATGTCGATACCATCGACACGAGATCAGAACGTGTCGATATATTTGGACTTCATAGACACATTATGCGGACGTGTCCATGGCTTAAACACTAATTTGCCAATAGAAATGGTTGCAAAGGTTCATCGGTTCGTATGGGCTAAACCGAAGGAGTTGGGGTATAGTGGATGATCTGAACAT
>JAPLHX010000206.1 GCA_026389415.1 Coprothermobacterota bacterium
TAAACTAGGAGCTTGAATTTTTCTTTGTGCCCTCATAGTCTAGCGGCCAGGACATCGCTCTTTCAAGGCGAAGACGGCGGTTCGATTCCGCCTGGGGGCACCATTGTTTTGGTGATATTGCTGGGGAGTCGTCCAGTGGCAGGACAGCGGTCTTTGGAACCGTAGACGGTGGTTCGAGTCCATCCTCCCCAGCCAGATAGGCAAACCATGAAGGATACGATATATGCGGTTGTGCTGGCCGCCGGACTAGGTAAACGGATGAAATCCAAACTACCCAAAGTGTTGCATCAAATATTGGGTAGACCGATGGTGCGCTTTGTTTTGGATGCATTAGTCCCGATAGATTTAGCCAAAACTTACATAATTGTCGGCAATCAGGCAGAAGAGGTAGAAAAAACGATTGGGACTGGTTTTCAATACGTTTTGCAGCCAGAGCAGAAAGGTACTGGACACGCAGTTCGGCAATTGGAGCCTTATCTCTCGCAAACAGATGGAGTTCTGCTGGTGATTCCAGGTGATATGCCATTAATAGAAACAAAACATCTTGAAACGCTTTTGGCCCAACAGCAACGCAGTGCCAGTCTGGCCGTTGTTTTGACTGCTACCGTTCAAGATCCTTTCTCGCTGGGTCGTATTCTTAGAGGGGTAGACGGTGCGTTTCAGGGCATCGTGGAAGAGGCCGATGCCACAACCGAGCAGGAAACCATCCAAGAAGTATCTACATCGGCTTACGCATTTCGCTTACCGGAATTATTTCGTTATTTGAAGATGATTCGCGCCATCAACTCGCAAAGGGAATACTATCTGACGGATGTTCTCTCACTGATGATGCCGAATGGAGCCGTTTCTGCCATAGCGACCCAGGACATACCACAAATCGGTGTCAATGATAAGATCCAGCTGGCGGCTTGTGCACGATCATTGAAAAGGCGGCGCATTGATCAATTGCGAAGTAGTGGGGTTACCATTGATGACGAAAACACGGTCAGTCTGGACTGGTCTGTCCAAATCGGAGAAGATAGCGTGATTCGACCGTTCACCTTGCTTGAAGGAACCACAAGCATCGGTCGAGGTTGCACAGTAGGTCCCTTTGTCCACCTAAAGAATGAAAATGTCCCCGATGGGGCAACTGCTTGCTACCGATGGGGATAAAAAGGGGGGAGCACATGATTCCTACAGATCTGCATCTTTTTAGTGGAAATGCCAATCGTCCATTGGCCCAAGAAGTTGCTGATTTTCTCCAGATACCATTAGGTGAGATGGAAGTCTCCCGCTTTGCTGATGGAGAGATCCGAGTCCGTTGTGGCGAAAGTGTTCGAGGGCTTGATGTGTTTTTGCTCCAACCCACCTGCCCCCCCGTAAACGACAACTTGATGGAATTACTGATCATGGTCGATGCGCTCAAGCGTGCTTCTGCTCATACGATTACTGCCCTTGTACCCTATTATGGTTACGCAAGACAGGATCGAAAAACCCGCCCGAGGGAACCAATCACGGCCAAACTCGTGTCAGATTTGATCACAGTGGCTGGTACACACCGCGTGGTAGCAGTCGATCTGCATGCTGGTCAAATCCAAGGCTTTTTTAATATTCCTTTCGACAACCTTACCGCTTCGCTACTGTTCCAAGAGTACTTCACGCGTACCCAGATTAAGGACGCTGTATTGGTTGCACCTGATGTTGGCCGTGCGCCAAAAAGCCGCATCCTCTCTGATAAAATGAGTTTTTCGTTAGCTATCGTAGAAAAACAACGACCCGGACCCGACGAAGCCATGGAGGTGGGAGTGATCGGAAATGTGGAGGGTCGTACTTGTATTATCGTCGATGATATGGTCACGACTGCAAATACCCTGATCGCTGCAGCCGATGCGGTCTACAAGCGTGGAGCGATTCGTATTCTGGCCGCTTGTACGCACGCTGTATTGTGTGGGGATGCCGTCCACAAAATCATCGATTCCCCGATTGAGAAATTAATCGTGACCAATACGATTCCAATTCCCACGGAGAAAATCTTCGATAAGCTGGTCGTGCTTTCCGTGGCGCCACTCTTGGGTGAAGCAATACTGCGCATCCGCGAGAATCGCTCGATTTCTGATCTGTTCAGTTCTTCTGGACAGATTGCTCTCTACTAGGAAAGGAGAATCATGGCAGAAGTTCAGTTAACCGTTCAAACACGAAAAGCTAACACAAAAGGAGAGACTCACGGGTTACGAAAACAGGGGAAGATCCCTGGTGTTGTCTATGGCAAGACAACAGCGCCAGCACCAATTTACGTTGACAGGAAAGAGTTCGTCCACGCCATTACCCAACCTGCTGGATTAAACGTGATCCTGAGCCTACAACTGGAAGGTGGAAAACCAATCTTTGCCCTAGTTAGAGCGATGCAGCGAGACGTGCTGTCGCGAGAGATCATCCATATCGACTTGCACGCCATCTCTCTTGAGGAAACGATCACGGCGTATATACCACTGCGATTGCAGGGAATTCCGGTTGGCTTGCAAGAAGGCGGAGTATTGCAGCAAAACCTTCATCGGATTGAAGTGGAGTGCCTGCCTGCGGCGATTCCCCAACACATTGACCTAGAAGTGTCTTCTCTGATCATCGGGGACAGTATGTTTGTTCGCGATCTTGTCTTACCTGTTGGAGTGACGCTAGTGACAGAGGGTGAAACTGCCGTTGTAACATTGGTCCCACCGGAGAAGGTTGAAGTCCCAGTAGAGGTTGCTCCCGTTGAAGGTGAGATTATTGCGCCAGGAAAGGCAGTTGAAGTTGAAGGCAAGGAGGGGAAACCAGCCTAGTGTGCATTGTATCGTAGGTTTAGGCAACCCAGGTCCCGATTTTGAAGGAACAAGGCACAATATTGGTTTTCGTGTGGTTCGAGCCTGGGTGACCAAACGGAATTTGGGGAAGTTCCGGCGTAAGTTCCTGGGACGTTTTACTCAAGATCGTCGTGTAGCAGCTCTATTGCCACAAACTTTCATGAATGAGACAGGTCGGTCGGTAGCGGCCTGTCTTAAATTTTTCCGCTTACTCCCCGAAGATCTGATGGTCACACACGATGATGTCGACCTACCATTTGGGCAGATCCGTTTCAAGCAGGGTGGTTCTAGCGCGGGCCACAAGGGTTTGCGATCCATCGAAAGCAACCTTGGGAGTGTAGAGTTTTCCCGGCTTCGTTTTGGAGTAGGAAGAATCTCAGCCATACCAACAGAAGAGTATGTGTTGCAACTTTTTTCCCGGGAAGAAGAACACCAGCTTCCGCAACTGCTGCAGTTGGCAACAGAGGGCCTCGATCTTTGGCTGGAGCAGGGGCTTGAATCCTGCATGAATCGTTTTAACCGGAAAAACATGCTGGAAACTGACTTGCTTGCGGACGCCAAGCTTGTCTTACCGAAGGATTCTGCCGAACGATAAATGGAAGCAGCCCCCATTAAACCAAGAATGGGTCGCAATCAAATCAGTGCAGCTAACGATTGTTTGGATCTTCTTTGCTGCACAGTAAAGTTCTTTTCACCGTTCCTAGCATAGAATAGGATGGATGAAGGAACTGGATCTCGGGTAGCAGCTCAATGAAACTGATCGACCGGCTTACCGCCGACAAGCAATTTATGCAAGCTTGGAAGCAGATCCTCATTGGCGAATCCTGTGATATCGGAAGGATGAATGAGGGTGCTGGGGAGCTGTTGACTGCGCTGATTCATAACTTGCAGAGACCGGTTTTGTGGATTTTCAGCAAGTTGGAATTGTTGGACCGTGCGTTCAATTTTCTAACTGAAGCAGGGCTTTCACCAATCCGGATGCCGCATATGGAGCCGCATTTCGCGGAGAAGGCGGCAGTAGACCGAACTACCCACGCGGATCGGACGCTAGCGTTTTGGAAAATCAGCCAAAACGAAAAACCGCTAGTTCTATCTTCTCTTCGAGCGTTGCTTCAATGTGGTCCTTCACCCGATATCCTGTCGGAGCGACACATGAAATTGGAAAGCGGCGCTCGTCTTGATCGCGATGAAGTCGTTCAGTTTGTGATCAGGGCAGGGTATACTCGCTCGGCACGTGTCGAGCAGTTGGGCGACTACAGCCTGCGCGGGGGAATTTTAGATATTTTTTCTCCCGCCTATGCCCAACCCATCCGAATGGAATTCGACGAAGATCGGATGCTTTCCCTGCGAAGTTTTCACCCCACAACTCAGGTTTCCGAGGAATCTCTTGAGGGAAGCCTCGTTTTACCTTGGCGGTGGTATGAACAGGATAGTCAGAAGTTGCTGGATCTGCGAAAGCTGTTTGACAAGCAAAAAAGGCAATTTCTGGAGCAAGGTAAACGAAGCGAGGCTCACTTCTTAGACGAAATCGTCGGCCCCGATCTGGAATCGTTGGCTCAAGGAGCCCCTTTTTTGGGTGAAGAGTATTATCAGCCATTCTTTGACCGGATCTGGACGGTACTATCCTATCTCCCCACCCATACACTGATTGTCCGTGAAGAAACCAGCAGGCTTCATCATGCATTTTCCGATCTGGCACATTCGATCGAATCGGGCTATCGGACATCCATCCAGCAAGGGGAATTGCTGGCTTTTCCAGTAACCGAATGGATGATCGGATCAGAAGTCAAGACTTCCAACCTTTTACCGGAATGGCATACCTTAGAGAAATCCTTTCAATCCTTTCAAACCGTCGCGATGACGCCTTTTGAAGCCCCACTGAACCTTTCTGCTGCAACTCTCCCGTCTTACCAAGGGCAACTGACGGACTTCATCACTTCTTGGAAAAGTAGACTCAAAAATGGAACCACCCTGATCCTGGCAGGTCATGCTATTGCTCGATACGAAAGGCATTTTTCTGAAAATGGAATACCACTGGAGCATTTCCCGGGATTGGAAGGGGAATTGCAACCTGGTACGACCTATTTGTGGCCGGTACCGTTAGCAAGTGGCTTCGATCTACCGGTTGCGGAACTGGCTATTGTTACCGAATTCGAGCTGTTCGGCTGGCACAGGAGAAAAACCTCGGATGCTCGTTACCGCAAAGGACGGCCATTATCTTCTTGGGAAGAGCTGAGAGAAGGTGATTATGTCGTTCACCAGGCATACGGTATTGGTCGCTACCTGGGATTGGTAACTTTGACGCTGGATGAAACAAGTCGCGACTACATTCAAATCGCTTATGCAGGGGAAGACAGGCTCTACGTGCCCTCCGATCAAATCTATCTCGTACAGAAATATCTGGGCGACAGCATTCGCCTTCCGTCCCTTTCCAAATTGCATTCGTCCGACTGGGGCAGAACCAAGGAAGGAGCGCGACGGGCAGCAGAAGAGGTTGCGCAAGAATTGCTCCAGATCTATGCGCAGCGGGAAATCCTAAAACCAGAATCCTATCAAGAAACCGAACCTTGGGAGGAGGATCTGGCGATGTCGTTTGCCTATGAAGAAACACCTGACCAGGAGACGGCGATCCAGGATGTGTTGGGGGATTTGGTTGAAGGTAAACTTACCGACCGGCTAATCTGCGGGGACGTCGGTTACGGAAAAACCGAGGTCGCCCTTCGAGCTGCGTTTCGCACCGTACTTGCAGGCAAGCAGGTCGCGGTATTGGCTCCGACCACAATTCTATGCCAGCAGCATTACAATACGTTTTTGGATCGACTGCGACCTTTTCCGGTGGGGGTAGAAATGCTGTCTCGTTTTCGCACACCTGCAGAACAAAAAGAAACAATTCGGCGCCTGAAAGAAGGTAAGGTTGATATCATCATCGGAACCCACACCCTTCTAAACGAGCAGGTATTGTACAAAGACCTGGGTCTGCTGGTCATCGACGAAGAACAGCGCTTCGGTGTGATGCAAAAAGAACAGATCCGCAAGTTGAAAGCGGATACGCATGTTCTGGCGCTTTCAGCCACTCCCATTCCGCGGACGCTGCAAATGTCTTTGTTAGGACTGCGCCAAGTTTCCTTGATTGAAACTGCCCCCGCCAATCGTTTTCCCGTAAAAACTTATGTGGTGGAATGGGATGAAACCCTGATTCGGCAGGCTTTGTTAAGGGAAAAAGAACGGGGTGGTCAGGTGTTTTTCGTACATAACAGGATTCAAGGTCTACCAAGATTATTGGCACGGATTGAAGAAATTGCACCAGCGGTAAGAGTATCCCTTGCACACGGACAGATGTCTGAAGAACGGCTGGAACGCGCCATGTGGGAGTTCGCCGAAGGAGAGACAGATGTGCTTTTGTGTACAGCAATCATTGAAAGTGGAATCGATATCCCCAATGCAAACACGTTGATTGTTTCCGATGCCCAAAACTTAGGCCTGGCCCAACTATATCAACTGCGAGGTCGAGTGGGTCGTTCCGATCAACACGCCTATGCCTATTTTCTATACCCAAAAGGCCGGACGCTCAGCGAAGAGGCGGAGAAGCGACTGGAAGCCATTCGAGATTTTACTCATCTTGGTGCCGGCCTCAAGATCGCAATGCGTGATTTGGAGATCCGAGGTGCAGGGAATATCCTCGGGGAAGATCAACACGGTTTCATGATCAAAGTCGGATTCCAGATGTACCGCGAAATGTTGGAAGAAGCGATCGAGCGACAGCAAACCGGCGAGATCCTTCTCAACCAACCTAGCCGGGAGCGCAGCACGATTGAAGTGCAGACCAATGCTTATGTTCCTTCAGAATACGTTGACGATGAGGGGACAAAAATGGAATTATACGAACGGATGGCCGTCCTAAGCCATCCTCAACAGATTAATGCCCTACAAAAGGAACTGCGCGACCGTTTTGGACCTCCACCTCCACCCCTTCAATCCCTCTTGCAACTGGTCAGACTACGTCTCTTGGCCGAGCAAATGCATATCCGCCAGGTTCGATTGGAGGACAACTTGCTGATTTTCAGCTGGGAAGGAGAACCCCGTTTTCAAACGGAACGTATCGTGGAATTAGCCCAAGCGTTCCCGCGGAAGCTGAAAGTACGGGAATTTGACTTTTATCTAAGACTGGAACGTTCTGAGATCGAGGACGCCATGGTCTTTGTAGAACAGGTGCTGGAACGTCTTTGTGGTAAAGAAGCATGAACCGGCGTTGGGTTGATCAAGGAATTCTGGCAATCGGAACACCTCCTGGCATTGCAAAGCCCAAGCAAAAGGATTCCCAACAAAGGAGTCCAGAAAACAACGAGTGGATTGACGGGGTAATTCTGCAAACAGAACCGTTGGATGACGCCATTTTATTTAGGTTTCTGCTTTTCATGCAGCGTCAACGAAGGGATGAAAAAGCGATATTCCTACCGGATCACCCAATGGCATCGGCGCTTTCGGCGGCCTACATGATTGGATCCGGGTTAAGCCTTGAGCAAGCGGAGAGGAAACTTGCCTCACTTGGTGCATTCCAAATCATCCCGGAACACCGCAACATTTTATCTGAATCAGAAACGGCACTTCGTTCGCTGTTTCCACCGGAAGGACAGGCGTTCCTCGATTTGATCGCTATCATGAAGCGATTGCGGCGCGAATGCCCTTGGGACCGACAGCAAACGCACAAGAGCCTGCTCAAATACCTATTGGAAGAGTCCTGGGAATTAGCAGATGCAGCAGCAAAAAACGACACGTTAGCTTTATGCAAAGAACTTGGAGATGTGCTACTGCAAGTGGTCTTTCATGCGGTGATCGCAGAAGAGATGGGCGAATTTGGAATTACGGAGGTAGTAGAGGAGATCAATGAAAAGCTCGTACGGCGTCATCCGCACGTTTATGGCAAACACAAGCAGCTCAGCCCTAGTGGAGTAGAGCAACAGTGGGAACGAATCAAAGATCTAGAAAAACGGCCGCCGGATGAATTGTACCGGCGGTACATGCCGGCTCTGGCGCGGGCGGAGCGCATCCAGGAAGTCGCCTCCCACCAGGGGTTGGACTGGGCCGATCCGGCAGGAGTGTTGCAGAAGCTCGAAGAAGAAGTGAATGAGCTCCGTCAGGCTATTGTGGAAAACAATAGAGTAGGGGAGGAACTGGGGGATTTATTTTTTACCCTAGTCAATCTATCACGGTTTCTGCATTACAATCCCGAAGAACTCCTTCACCAAGCGACCGATAAGTTCCTTGGCCGCTATCAGCTAGTG
>JAPLHX010000061.1 GCA_026389415.1 Coprothermobacterota bacterium
TGGTTTCAGACGGAAGGACCACCTCCGCCCTAAGGAACAGCAAAGAAACAGCCAGGGTTTTGATCGCTACCTTTCTTTTGTTACCCTGAGCCGTTTTTGCGAAGGGTCTTGCAGTTCGTCCTTTCATGCCAAAAGCCACAGGCAAGCTTCGTCGCGGAGTTTACCCTTGAGCGAAGCGAAGGGATCCAGGCAAGATCCTTCACTTCGTTCAGGATGACAAAAAGGGGAGATCAACATGACAATCTCTCTTGTCACCCTGTGCCCTCCCCCCTCCTTGTCACCCTGAGCCGTCTCTGCGAAGGGTCTGGCCGTAGGTGTGACCCCGTTCTTCTGCCGGTTTATGAAGGAATGCTAGGTGTGACCCCGCCCTACACGCTTATGTCACCCTGAGCCGTCTCTGCGAAGGGTCTGGCCGTAGGTGTGACTCCGTCCTTCAGCCGAATCTGATAGGAATGCTAGGTGTGACCCCGCCCTACACGCTTATGTCACCCTGAGCCGTCTCTGCGAAGGGTCTGGCCGTAGGTGTGACTCCGTCCTACACGCTTATGTCACCCTGAGCCGTCTCTGCGAAGGGTCTGGCTGTAGGTGTGACTCCGTTCTTCTGCCGGATCAGGAAGGAATGCTGATACGCTAAAACTCTAGACTGACCCCCATCTTTGCATCCTTGCCAGAAATTCTGCGGGACGCCAGATGGGAATGTCTTTGAAAGGATGGAGGATCAGCAGGTCGTCGTCGCCGGAAACGATGGCTTCTGCCCTACCGGCCAGAGCGGCTTCCAGAAACTTGTTGTCTTTTACGTCGCGACAATCGTTGACCTGACGTTGGGGAGTCACCAATTCCCCGCGTAGGCGGATCAGGTTGACCAGGTCGGTGATGTCTTCTGACTGGATATGATATTTGGCGCGGAAGGGGGAACGACCAAGAACATCAATCGCTTCAACCAGAATGGGCGTGGAGTAGGTGATGATGAAGCGTCCATCCCGCAGGGCGCGTAACACGCCCCCCGTGGTGCCTTGGCGGTGAATCAAAGCGCTGACCAGCACACCCGTATCGATTACTGCGCGCACGGAGATGATCCCTACCCAGTAGTTTGTACCGACCGTGCCACTTCAATGTCGGCAGCCAGTTCTTGATCGCTGACCGCCGCATTTACTTTCGCCAGCCGCGCCCACACCTGGTCGAAGCGCGCCAGCACTTCGCTTTCCTGCATTTGCTGAAAGCGTAGATAATCTTCATAGGGAATCAGCACGGCTTCGGGGCGCGAGCCGCGCGTGAGCACGAGGGGGATGCGTTTGCGCACCACATCTTCAAAGAAGGGCCGAAAACGGCGCTGAAGTTCGGTGACACCGATGATTTTCTGCATATCGCTCCTTTCTATACGTTTCAGTATATATTTTAACACATATTCAAAGCACTGCTTGTTTCAACTTCACTTAGAAGATGAGGATCTGGCAGAGATGGGGCTGACCTCTCAGGCAGCCATGTCAAGTTGTGGCGTATTGGCCCGCATGGCCAGAAACAGATGTTGACGATTCCGCGTCACCTGGAACTGGCTTTTGAAAATGGCGAATGGCGAAGTGAAGCATTTCGATCTAAATCCATACGGTGATCCGTTGCTCGATACTCACCGATGGGGTGGTTATCGGGATCAGGCTCGGTTTTGCTTGGCGCTACGAGTCCGAGGCGCTATTTCAGAGGAGACCCGGTCCCACCCTTATGACCTCATCCTTCACGCTGTGGTCAGCTTGGCTTCCAGCGGTTTCGTCTTCTTGAACCGGCTTACGCCCAGGATACTGAAGCCAAGGATCTTTCCTTGCGCATCCACCCGCTCCATCACGGCGTCATGCGCGGTTTCCCTCATAGTGCCACTGCC
>JAPLHX010000020.1 GCA_026389415.1 Coprothermobacterota bacterium
GTGGGGGATGTCGTCGGTGAGGGCGAAGGAGTGGACGGTCCAGCGCAAGACGAGATCAACGGAAGGGATGCCAGCATCCCCAAAACTAGGGTTAGAACTAAAACTCGTCGTAATGCTTTTGTCATCTTCAGTACTTTTACACCTCCTATGCTGATTTTGTTCACCTTATCCGAGCGCAAACACTTTCCCGATTCCTTTCACCTCCTTTTTTTACAATGGCTTCTCGATCACTCGTCCATCGCTTGCACCAAGGCCATCACCAAGCTTTCCAGGTACGAGGAGAATGTCGATTCGTCTTCCATCACGGTGTATTTCCCGTCTTCGATTTGCTGGCGGATGGATCGGAGCCGAACGCTGTCTACCCCCACTTGGGGGAGAATTTCGACCAAGCGGCTGGCCGAATCCACTAAGCGAAAGGGTCCATAGAGCTTGGTCTCCGCGACCAGATTCCGGGCGCTGGTCACCATGTAGCAAACCAGCTCGTAGAATTTCTTTTCAAGATCCCGATTCGGTGTATTCATTCAGCCAGAGCACCTCGGTTTGGCGAGACGGCGGTTGAGGGGATTGAGATGGATATCCTAAGGATACCAGCAACTGGGGAACGATGCGTTCGGGGAGGCCAAGGATTTTTTGCACCGCCTTGGCATGAAAGGAAGCAATGGCGCAGGTTCCGATCCCCGCCGCATGCGCCGCCAGCATCAGGTTTTGCGCGGCCATGGCCGTGTCCATCCAGCTAAGGACGTTCACCGCCAGATCACTGCCTTTTCGCCTGACCTCCTCCATGTCCTGGCAGATCGCGATCACCGCCGCGGGTTGGCCAAGCACGCCGGGGCTGATCATCTTGATTTTTCCGATCAAATCGGGTCGGGTGATCAAGCCAAAACGCCACGTTTGGGCATTCCCACCGCTTGGAGCCCAGATCGCGGCTTCAAGGATCAATGCCTTCAGTTGGTCACAGGCGATCGGTTCCGCTCGGAATGCCCGTACGCTTCTTCGATTTTGGATGGCCTGGGACAGTTCCATCTTCACAGACAGCTACTGGCAAAAATGGTTGAACAGGTAGTGCAAAACCTTGACGATCTTCTCCATGTCGGCCACCAGGATGTGCTCGTCGGTGGAGTGCTCTGCCTGGACGCCATTGCCGATCGGGATCGTCTCGATCCCCTTCTCGTTGTACAATGCCGATTCCAGCCCACCAGTGATCGAGATTATCCGGGGCTCGATGCCGACGCTGTTCAAAGCTGTTTGTGTCAGCTTGACCATCGCCGTATCGGGAGAGATTGTCATCGCTTTGTAGGCCAGGGTTAAATTGACGGTGGCGGTCGCGCCCATCGCTCGTGCAGCCACCTCATAGACATCTTTGACCGTTTCACTCAACTGAATACATTTCTGATGGTTGAGGCTGCGCACCTCGGCCTTGATCAAAACCTTCTCCGGTACTCCGTTGCGGATCAGGCCTCCCTCGATGATCCCCACGTTCGCCGTCGTTTCATGATCGACCCGACCATCGTTCATGATGGAGATGGCATTGGCTGCCGCTTTGATCGCAGAGATGCCCTTTTCCGGCTCCATCCCGGCATGGGCTGCGCGTCCGACAATCTCCACGTCGATCAACATGTGGGAGGGGCCGCCGACGACGATGGTGTCCATCGCGTCCATATCCAGCAGAAAGCCTTTTTTTGCCTGGATCAACCCATAATCGAGGTGCCGAGCTCCACCGAAGCCAATCTCCTCCTCGCGGGTGACCACTACTTCCAGGGGTGGATGCTTGGTTGCGGTCTGAACCGCCTCGATGAACTCGGCGATCCCTGCTTTGCAATCGCCGCCGAGGATGGTGTCACCGCTGGAACAGACCATGCCCTCTCGGACGATCGGCTTGATTCCGCGACCGGGCTTGACGGTGTCGGCATGCATGGCGAAGAGAAGCGGATCGGCGACAGAACAGTTTTTAGCAGGAATTTTCGCAATCAAGTTCCCATACGAGTCCAGCGTACAGGTTGCTCCAAAATCCCGGGTCAGTTTCCCCTGCAGATAGGAGATAAACTCCGCTTCATCCCCGGATTCGCTGGAGATTTGCACCATTTCACAAAAGATGCCAACCATTCGCTCGTTCATCGCTCAACCTCCATTCGTAGATCGGAAAGCTTAAGGAGCGACTTGGTTTCCGGTCGCTCCCGAAATGGACTACCTTTTACCCAATTCTTGGGCAAGTTTGGCCAGATGCGGATCGAGAACTCGTCCTTGATCGGTGATCTGCTGGTCGTCCAACCAGACCGACGTGTTTAGGCAGATTCCGTCGCAGTGGGAAGGACCCTTGATTCCATCCGGCGGGATATACATCGGACCAACCTGCCCGATCCCCCATTCCGTTCCACCCCAGACGCGTTCGTCCTCCAGGATGTTGCCGGTCAGGCGGGCGCCTGGGTTGAATCCGTAACAGACGTGCGCCAGTTTCCGCATTTGTGGATGGCGGAAACTCTTTAGCCAGATCTCGAATTCCGCCGCTTCTTTTCCCCCCTCGATGCGCACAATCTCGCCGCGCTCGACGATCAGGCGGACCGGCTGCTTGAGAACCCCCAGGAACGGTGGGACCAACGAACCGTCGAACACAATAGTTCCGTTGATCGATTCGAAAGCGGGTGCCCAGCCGATTTGACCGGCCATCATGTGCGGTCCCGGAGTGTCCGCAAAACCGGTTTCGCAGGAGATCGGTCGGTTTGGATCCATGTCAAACTCGAGATCTTCCCCTGCGGGCGTGGTCATCCGAACGTGTTTGGCGCGATGGGTCATTTCGGTGATCGTCTCTTCAAATTCCTTGAGGACCTTGTAATTGACCCGTCCCAGGACGCGGATCATCATGTCGACATCCATTCCCACCAAGCACAGGTACCGCAGTCGCTTGTTCTCGCTCATGGCGATGTCGAACGGGGTGGAGTACAGCAACCATTTGTTGTTGAATTCGACCCAAGCGTCGGCTTCTTTGAGAACGGCAGTCAGGGCCTCCAGCGGAAGCATCGGGTCTGCTGCTTTGCCCACACCCAGGGGGGAACCCCACCAGATCACCATCGGCTTGGCGCCGCAAGCGAACGCCGCGCGGGCTGTAGCATCGACCACCCGTTCGTCGCTCTCCGTATCGGCTGTGATGATGAAGGTCTCTCCGCCCTTTAGGCCGAACAACTCCCGCGTGAGTGTGATGCTGGCCTTCCCCAGCTCGTATTCGTACAAGGTCGACATGACCGGACCCTGCGGTTACTTGCCCAGCTTCTTTGCCAGGTCTTGCAGCTCGACATCAAGGACCTGGCCCTTATCCATCATCAGCACCCCGTCGAGCCAAACAGAGGTGTTCAGGCAAATGCCATCGGAGTGGGAAGGAGCGGGAATCCCGCCGGGAATCAGAATACCGCCGACGTTCCCAACCCCCCATTCGGTGCCGCCCCAGACCCGTTCGTCTTCCAGGATATCGCCAGTCAGCCGGGCTCCAGGATTGAACCCGTAGCAGACGTGGGCCAGTTTGCGCATTCGTGGATGGTTGAAACTCTTGGTCCAGGCATCGAATTCCTGGGCTTCTGCCCCACCTTCCACCTTGATAATATCGCCATTCTTGATGTGCAGAGCAACCGGCGTTTTGACAACACCGATGCAGGGGGGGACCAGCGAGCCATCGAACACGATCACGCCGTTGATCGATTCCAAGTCGGGAGACCACCCAATCTGGCCGGCCATCATGTGCGATCCCGGCGTGTTCGAGTAGCCGAGCTCCATGATCGGGTTGCGGCCCGGCGCATTGTCAAACTCGACGTCCTCACCGGCGGGTGTAGTCATGCGGATGTGCTTGGCATTCAGGGTCATGTCGGTCACTTTCTTCTCGAACTTCTCCAACGTGGGGTAGTCGACCCGACCAATGCACCGAACCATCATGTCGACATTCATGCCAACCAGGCAAAGATGCCGCAGTTTCTTGTTTTCGTTGTAGGCGATGTCGTAAGGAGTGGAATACAGCAACCACTTGTTGTTGTACTCAACCCAGGCGTCCGCCGCTTTCAGTGCGGCGGTCAGGGCTTCCACCGGCAGCATCGGGTCCGCAGCCTTCCCCACTCCCAGCGGAGAGGCGGTCCAAATCACCATCGGTTTGGCATCGCAGGCGAACGCTGCGCGGGCTGTGGCATCGACCACCCGTTTATCGCTCTCCGTATCGGCCGTGATAATGAAGGTCTCTCCCGGTTTGAGCTTGAACAGCTCCTTGCACAGAATCTCGCTTGCCTTGCCCAACTCATACTCGTACAGATAAGACATTCGAACCTCCTTCGCGAGGGAGAGTCACTGGTTTGGAACGACCAGCGCTAAACTCATGATAAGCATGCAGAGCATTGTCCGGTCAATCCGATTTTGTCCCCCGACCTCCGGCAAAATATCTGATCCCCAGGAAAATAAATCTGATTCGCCCCACGGAAACGCTTACGGATTAGCGGAGATGATCCCCTCTTGAATGGCGAAACGGATCAGATCGGTCATATTGCTCAAATTGAGTTTTTGCATGACCTTCTGGCGGTGGGAGTGAACGGTTTTTCCGCTGATCCCTAGCTCTGCAGCGATCTCCTTGATGGCCTTCCCTTCGGCCAATAGGCGCAAGACCTCCCCTTCTCTGGGCGAAAGCTTCATCAACTGGGGAGAATCGTGGGAGGGCAAGAACTGGATGTAATCCCGGACCACCCAATCGGCAATCTGGGGGCTGAGGAAGGTCCGGCCAGCCATCACTGCCCGAATGGCAGACAGCAGGTCATCAAAATCATCGTCTTTACACAAATACCCCTTTGCCCCGGCCTTCAGCATTTCGGTGACAAACACCTGCTCGGAATGCATGGACAGCGCAATCACGCGCACGTTCGGGTTGTTGCTGAGGATTTGCCGGGTAGCCTCGATTCCATTCAAGTCGGGGATGGTCAGGTCCATGATCACGACATCCGGATTCAGTTCACTGGCTTTTCGCACAGCTTCCCGGCCCGTCACCGCTTCACCGATCACGGCTAAGTTGGGCTGCTGCTTGATCGAACTCCGCAAGCCCTCCAGGAACATTTTATGGTCATCAACCAAGAGCAATTGAATGCTGGTGAATCCGTCTCTCATTTCGCACTTTCCATTCTGGATGAGATACCGTTTCCCTGCGCCGAACCGCGTGCTATGGCCGATGCCCGCACCTTTCCACCCGATCCTTGGTGCGCCCGCGGTCTCGGCTTATCGATGGGCACCTGTAGGACGACCTTGGTCCCACGGCCC
>JAPLHX010000319.1 GCA_026389415.1 Coprothermobacterota bacterium
GATACCCGCGGGAAGGTTTATTCCGCCATTCTTTCTGCAGTCACCGCCTTCCGATTGGGAATTAACGCTGAATCATGGACCGGGGCGCCGGCTACAGCAATACCTTTTCAGTGGCGTGACGGTAGTGGTGGCAGTTTCTCCATGCCGAATTTGTGCGCTTCCGCTTCCATCACTTCGCGCAAATGCGTGGCGATGGCAGTCTCCAGGGGTTCTGATCGATGTGCTCCAATCAGCTTCTCCACCCGCTCTGTTGCGCGATGGGCGGCGTCCTTGCTGCCTTGCTTCTGCCATTCATCCAGAACGTTGCGGTCGATCACATCCGCGGGGAAATAGGCTTCCTGGCGGAACCATTGCTTGGTGTGGGCCAAGGGTAAGAAGCTTTTCCGGTCGATGCCTTGCCGCATCAGATCGAGGCCCACGATCGGGTCCTCGCGCAATTCGATCCCCCGAGCCAAGCGGAGAACACTGCCGCAGATCTCATGATCCAGCACCAGCTTCTCCAGGCTTTGGCAGGATTCGAAATCCAGCATCCCGGGTCCGGAAACATTGTTGATCCCGGACAGTGCTGCGATGGTGACGCCCATCGCACTTTCCATCCCCGCTTGGAAATCCACGGTCTTGGCATCGCTCAGCCCCATGTAGGCCTGTGTCGGAAGGCCCAAATGTTTGCCAATCTCGGCATAGGCCCCATCGATCATCATCGTTTCCACGGCTCCCATCGGGGTGGTGCCCTTGCGCATGTCAAAGCAGGCCGGTGAGCCGCCATAGATGATGGGGGCGCCGGGTTGCGCCAACTGATGGATCACGACGCCGCTGAGGCATTCCGCGCAATGTTGTGTCACGGCTCCCGCCAATGTCACCGGTGCAGTGGCCCCGGTCAGCGGCATGGAAATCAACTCGGCCACGATCCCACTGCGGGCGCAATCGATCAGGGCTTGTGCGGTCAAATCACTCCATTTCAGCGGTGGGGAAGGGCAGCAGTCAAAAATGGCATTGGGCTTGGCCCGCAACTGCTCCGGACCCCCGGCGATGGCAGCCAGCATCTCGCGCATCGGTGCAAAGCCATCCACGCGGAACGTCCCGGTCACCACGGGTTTTGTGCCAAACAGCAACGCCAGATACAGGCGATAGCGATCCGCGATTTCTTGCGGTACATCCCCGGAAATCAATCCTGTGCTTTGGGCAGCATAATGGGGGAGGGCGTCGACCAAAGTGACGAACCGGATCAAGTCTACAGTCACCGGAGTGCGCGCCCGCCCTTCTTGCGGATCGTAAATCCGCAAAGCGGCGGAACCGGGATTGAAATGGATCCGATCCTCACCCAGATCCATTGCGACCTGGCGATGCCGATCATAGAGCAGGATGCGGGACGGTGCGCCGGCAACCGCCCTTTCGATCAATACAGCGGGGATCCGTACCTGCCGTCGGGGGGAATCGATCCGGCAGCCGGCACCGGAGAGCAGTGCCAAAGCCTGCTCGTTTTCCACGAATACGCCAATCTCCTCCAAGATCCCTTTGGCTTCATCCACGATCTGCTGGCGCGTTTCTTTGGTAAACCAGTGGATCCGAGGTGCGGTGGTTGGTTGCATGGTCATTCTCCCTTTCCTTCTCTTCTTTCTGATGGTTCTCGGCGATAGGGGCAATGGTGCTGGTCGCAGTCGGTGCAGGAACTCTCTCCTCGCAACCGGGCTGGTTCCCTGGCGACATCTAGAGCAAAGGATACCGACTTGCGTGGAATCATCATGCATGTTTCGCTCAGGCGGACACCGATTCGCTCGGCCGGCACCAAGGAGAACAACGCAGTTTGACTGCGGATGTCCCAATCCCCATAACCGGGGCTGGCGCGGCAGGAAATGCGCAAGCCCTGACCGGATACCTCCGCCGCAATTCGCTGTTCCACAGCGTCAGCCGTCGCTTCCGCGGCCACGGAACCGATCGCATCCAACACCACCGCCTGGAGGGTTTTTCCTGCGCCGGCAAGGCGGGTCACTTCCATTTCCAGTGCCGGTCCAATCGTGCAGACCGCAAACGCCATTCGCTCCAGGTGAGCAAACAACGGCCATCCGCATAAATCCGAGCCGGCTGCCAGGAGGAAGATGCCCTTAGGAGCAATCCACTGCCGCGCGGATTGAAGCGATTCAGCCAACAGATCGTCGAAACGGGTGTCGCTCTTCAGCCGCTGGCCCGCTTTGTTACCCAGGTAGCGGCGGACTTCGGATGGATCCAGATCCAGTGGAAATCTCTCCAGCAAGAACGGTCCATCTGCTGGGAAAGAACCCGTCTTAATGGTGGAGGAAGTGTTCACCGGGCTCCCTCAGAGTTGCTGTTTGCTAAAAGTAGCTTGCGGGTCTCGCGGATGAAATCGGGGGTGGTGCCACAGCAACCGCCAATGGCATTGGCTCCGGCCTGAAGGATGGCCATCATGTCCTGTGCGAATTCCGATGCTTGCTGGCGGTATTGGGGAATTTCCCGCTCCATCACCGGCTGCCCGGCGTTGGGCTGAAAGAGCAGGGGAGCTGCAGTGAGGGGTCTAAACGTTCCGGCCAGCTCGATCATGGTCCTGCTGCCCAAGGTGCAATTGGCCCCTAGGCCGCTGGCCCCTTCCGGCAGTAGCGCATTGACCGCTTTGCCTGGTGTATCTCCCATGATCGTAAAGAAACCTCGGGGTTTTTGATCGAACGTCAAACACACCAGGACGGGAAGGTCGGAGAGTTCGCGTACGGCGCGCAACGCTTCCAGGGCTTCGCGTAGGTCGTACATGGTCTCGATCAGGAATAGATCGACCCCCGCATTACAAAGGGCTTGCGCTTGCTCGCGGAAGGACGCTCGCGCATCCGATGCGCGCAGCGTACCCACCGGAGGAAAGAACTGGCCGCTGGGTCCGATATCTCCTGCTAAAAATCGCGTGGAAATGCCATCATCCTCCATCGCTTTTCGGGCGATTTCGACCGCACGTTCATTCACTGCCATCACATCCAAAGAGCGCCCTTCAGGGGAGGAGGCCAGTTTCAAACGGCTGGCACCGAAGGTTGCAGTGGTCACCACCTCCGCACCCGCTTGCAGATAAGCCCGGTGCACCCAAGCAATCTCTTCCGGCCTGTTCAACACCCACGCTTCCGGCGTCTCTCCACTGCCTAAACCTGCGGCAATCAGCATGCTGCCCATCCCACCGTCGAAGAGAATAACTCTCTGCTGCAGCGTTGCCAGGAAATCCGTGCGGGACATTGGTTCCCTCCGTTTTGCCGAAGCCTACTGGGCTGTTCCGCTGCCGAGCAATTCTTGCGCCAAAACCACGGCTGCCACGGCATCGCCCGCGTACCCGTCGGCCCCGATCTGTTGTGCCCACTCGTGGCTGCAGGGAGCGCCACCTACCAGTACCTTCACCCGGAGTCGCAGTCCTCGCTGCTTCAGTCCCTCGATCACTCGCCGTTGGCCGGACATGGTGGTGGTCAACAAGGCTGAGATGGCTAGGCAGTCCGCGTCGCTCTTCTCAACTTCATCCACGAAGCGACCCACCGGCACATCTGCACCCAGGTCGGTAATGCGGAATCCATTCGCCTCCAACATGGTCGCCACCAGGGATTTACCGATGTCATGGATGTCTCCTTCGATCGTACCGATCACCACGTGCCCGCGTGTGGCAAGCCGCGCGCCTTTCGCCAAAGCAGGCCGCAACAGAGACATGGCCAATTTCATTGCTTCCGCCGACATCACCAATTCCGGCAGGAACAGGACCCCTTCCTCCCACAGGCGGCCGACCTCCCGAATTCCCTTCACAAAGCCGTTTTCAATCACCTCCAGGGGAGAGTAGCCCCTTTCCAGCGCTTCGCGGGCCAGCCCGGCGGCTAGTTCGGCATCTCCATCCTGCACAGACTGGATGCAACGTTCCAGGAAAGCTTTCATCGCGTCCTCCCTAAAGGGTTGATTCCTGTTTATCATTCATAACCCCGGCAAATGGTGTCAAGCCTTTGTCGATATGATGCCAATCCGTTTCCACCCTTCATTTTCCATCCAGCACGTCTTGGACGGCCTGGTTCAAGTTCTGCAACCCTTGCGCCAATTCCTCCGGGGTCGGCCAACCAAAACCCACTCGCATTTGGCTGCGCGGTTGCTCGAACCAATGACCGGGTCCCACGAACGTCCCGTAACGCCCATTCAACACCTGATAAAAGCGGTCGAACTCCACCGTCAATGCCGGGCGGATACGGGGAAAGCAAACCACGCTGCCCTGAGGTTCCACCCACTCGAAATGGGGATTCCCCTCCATCCAGCACCGCACCGTGTGAAATGCTTCCCGCACCCGACGGTGGATCCACGGCATCCATTCTACCCGCCGCAGCATCGCTTGGTAAGCCAGCTCCTCATCCACTGCGCTGCCGCAAATCCCGATCTGCTCTTTGGCGGACAACAACAACTGCATCAACTTCCGGTCCCGGCAAAGAAGCCAGCCCACGCGAATCCCAGGGATACCGTAGGTCTTGGAGACGGTGGAGACAGAGACGGCCCGTTCGGAGAGAGAGGCTGCGGTGGGCAACATCTGCTCGTAAGCCATTTCCCGGTAGGTTTCATCGAACAGAAGCCGGCAATCCTTGGACTCCACCATTCGGATCACAGCCCGTAGATCCGTTTCCGAGATCATGGCGCCGGTGGGATTGTGGGGGCAGGTCAAACTGACATATTTCGTATTCGGGCGAATCAGGGCAGCCAATTTGTCTAAATCCAACCGGTAATTCTCCGCGAAGGATAAATCGAGGTACGAAATATCGGCCTCGATGGCCCGGGGTGTTTCGATATTGGTAGCGTAGTTCGGGCGAACCACCACCAGGTGATCTCCCCGATCCAGCAGGGAAGTGGCGAAAATGAAGAGCGCGCCTGCGGCTCCCGCCGTAACCAGTACCTCGTCGGAAGCTACCCCGGAAACTGCGGCAATACGCTCGCGCAGGCCGGGGTGACCCATGTGATCCCCATAAGCAAGCAACAGCTTTGGGAATTCCCCCGGATCCAGATGCAGGTCCGACAAAGGTCGATCCCGCATCGAGCTCTCACAAAGGTTAAATCGAATCCGTTCATAACCAACCTGTTCGGGAGATTCGGCCTCGATCGGCATCCGCACGTACTTCATCGTTATGTCCTTCCTTTCCCGCTTCCAACCCCCGCCAACATAGCACGAACCCTGCGGGAACGGTATCGGGTCGCCGGGGGCGAGAGCGTTGGTGGTTGATGATGAGCTTACCCTGATCGAACAGGACATTCCGGGACACGTGATTTTCGCGCCAGGTCTTGGGCCTGGATTGGTCAGCGTTTTGATAGATTCCACAGAAGTGTTTGGAGGGAACTCGGAAGGTTCAGTTAGAGCGAGGCGTGGTCTAGGTCTACCCTGGTGATGGTCGGACGTTTTTGGCGAGAGTCACACGAAAGGCTTGGTGTTAGGCAGAGTTCTGGGTTTTGTCTTCTACCGGGTCCCGAAAATCTGTACCAACAGGAATGTTTCGCCCACGGCAAAGAACCCCAATCCCACCCGGTTCCAGTTACCCACAATGTTGGCCTTGTGAGTGGGAGACTGGAGCAGGCTATCCTGGATACTGGAGATCAGTTGAGTTTCACCAAAGGCGAGGTTCGTGTTCTGAGCCTTGCCCAGATTCTCCCCGACCAGGGTGTAGCCATCCGCAAACAAGGCCTGTGCCCGCTGCTGAAAGCTACCGCTCAAGGGGGAAGTATGGTCGAAGAAATCGTTCTCGCCCATTTGCCGGGCGTAGTCGTTGGCGAAGGAAGCCAACTGCTCGTCCCAGACCAAGGGAACCAACCCGGCCTGCTGCCGCGCCTGGTTGACCAGGTCCAGCATTTGCTGTTCCTTGGTCCCCAGGCTGACCGTCGTCGTCGTGGTGGGTTGGGGAGAGGGGGTGGCCGGTGTGGCGGAAACGCCCAACACCTGCAAGCGGACCCGCTGCATGAAGGCAGCCACTTCCTGGCGGGAAGCGGAGACATCGGCGAAGGCCACGGTCAGGTCCAGATAGGGGTCGGAAACCCTCAGCACTCCGTGGCTCCAGGCCGCTGCCACCTGAGAAGAGGCCCATCCGGAAGGAGCAACTCCCTGTGTCCA
>JAPLHX010000316.1 GCA_026389415.1 Coprothermobacterota bacterium
GTACGCCAGAGCATGGGTACCACGGGCGGACGGGAGGTTAGAGCGGGATTGCCATAAATCGCTGGAAGTGGTAGCTGGGTCAATCGAGCCGGAAAGAGATGAGTTCCCTTCCAGCGATGCCAGGGCGGCATCCACGGCGGCTTGGGCCTGGGGGTTAAGCGGGCCGGATGGTTGGGCTGCATGCAGCGGATCGCTCTTCGCGAGGCTTGTTTGAACAGGATGCCCTGCCGTGGAGGAGGACATCGGTTGTTCGCACAAGCCGTTTTGCGCCCCGGCCGTGGAAAAGGAAGAGAGGATCAATAGGAACACTAGCAGAAACATGACGGAGAAAAGATGCAGTTTCCGGAATCTACTGCTTGCTTGCACTTTTGCACCTCCACATGTAATTTGAGGAGCGGGGAGGGGCAGCAGCAGGCCTCAAACCACACTATGTTCCGAACAGGAAGATCGCTGACCCTCCACGGAAACTCCCTTGGCAAAATAGTGCCCCCCTTGGATGGTTCTGTCAATCCTTCAACCTGATGAAACGTGCCTATCGGCAGAGCGGGTGGGTCCGATGAAGATGGGTAGGAATCCGAGAGCAAACGCCTCATCCACCCTAGGACCGGGGAAAACCGGTCTCACCCGAGAAACGGGGAAGACGGGAGAACGATCTCATCCTTTCAAGGTTGTTCGGGCCGCACCTGCAGCTACTGTAGCTGGGGTTATGGCTCGCGAGCAATCTGAATGTCATTAGGACCAGACCGAGATATGGGCGAGCGGCACGAGACTGCTGCAGCAGATTGGTGCTGTTCCTCCCATCATTCGATGAATGGTCCGCCCAGAGTTCAGATTCTTGCCTTCAACCAGGATGGTGCAAGCTGAAAAAAAGCTCTATTTGGCTGTGGTGGCAAAATCTAGTGCCGAAGGGGCGATCCGATGATGAGGCCAACGTGGTTTATGGAATTCTGAACATCAAGCTTCCACAACTGTCCAGAGGTTCTAAAATTTGAGCTTCGCTCATAGTGAATTTCCCTGAATGCGCCAAAGGAAAGAAGTCATTGATAAGTTCAATCATTGATAAGTTCAATTTTTGGAATAATACGGACTCGCTGATTTCCCTAACCCACAGGGTCAAATCATATTGATCCTTGAATTGCATGGGGATATAGATAGAATCAGGCTATTGATGCCATTCTTATGAAGATAGGGGGACCAAATGGCTGACTTGAAGCAGGTAACCTATTGCGGACTTTATTGCGGTCTATGTTCTTCGTGCAATCGCATTCCAAAACAAGCAATGGCGCTCCACGATACGATGAAAAAAGAATCGTGGGATCAGTGGGGCAAAGAGATTCCTAAGTTTAGTGAGTTCTGGGGATTTCTGACCATGCTGACTGATTCAGAGGCAAATTGCAGCTGCCGTGCATCAACGTGCGGGCCCCCTTTTTGCGGAATCAGGAACTGTGCACAGGAAAAGGGAATCGAGATTTGTCCCTTTTGTGACGATTACCCTTGCAACAGGATA
Source organism: Coprothermobacterota bacterium (assembly GCA_026389415.1). GTDB lineage: Bacteria > Caldisericota > JANLFM01 > JANLFM01 > JANLFM01 > JAPLHX01. The sequence goes on from JAPLHX010000316.1 coordinate 1,508, forward strand.
AAGGGTTTGGCGATGGGATATGTAACACTGCTGGCCGACGGAGAACGTTTGAAAGCTCTGGGTATTGATCAATGGGTAGAAGAGCAGGAAAGCCGAAGAGCGACAGGTTTCGCCTATGTCGATATCCGGTGCCAGCCGTATGAGATACCGGATAAGTGAAAAAGACGCAAGATCAATGCCCATTGTCGCCGTACCGAGCGCTAAGGGGTGCAGGCGCAGCAATGGTGACGTTCCTCGTGTACCATACCGACCACGGCTTTGGTAATTTGCGTCAGCGGCTGGCGCCTGACCTAGGAGGACGAGAGTGAGAGGCGGAGCCGTCCCGCTTAGAGGGTGGTTCAAGACATGGATGGACAAACAGTTCCGCTGGTGAAGTGTCAGCAGATTTATTGCAGACCAATTGGCGAAGCCGTGGCATTGATGAAGAGGTACCAAACAAACAGAGTACATATGCAACCATTAAGCCTGACACGCATCAATGTGGTAATCAGACTACGCCAAATATAAGTGCGGGACAGAGTTGTGTGCCACTCTGACCTGGTTAGTTACGAAGGTACATGACCTATTTGGAAATATGCGAGGTAAAGACAAACATTGACACGAGAAGGCAATCACTCGTTGGACGGGTTTCGCGCTGCCTGGTAGACACATGGGGGAATCCCCCCACCTTGAATGAAGGAAGGTTCTAGGCGCTTGGGGGGGGCATAGGCAGTATACATGCTTCCCCTGGCGTACTCGAACTGTGGGTTGATCACGATCTGGCCATTCTTATCGATGTAACCACGTTTACCTGCCACAATAATCACGAAGAGGGTCTGATTGGAAAGGGTTGGAGTTGGGGTGGGTGTTGGAGTGGGGGTGGATTCGGATTTACTTTCTATGTTGGTTGATAGTTCCTCAGTAGAAGACCCTTCTGGACCTAACTGGAAAACACCTTTTTCTGGGGTCGTATGTGCCGACCGGTCCGGTGGCCGTGCTACCAACGTAAAACCCACCCTGATCCACACTA
>JAPLHX010000249.1 GCA_026389415.1 Coprothermobacterota bacterium
GCTCGCTCTCTTTCTGAACTGAAACGAATCCCTTCCCGAACAACGAGATTGGTGGTGAGGAAATGAGAACCGCGATCATCGGCAATGGAGTAGCGGGAATCACGGTCGCCCGGCTGCTGCGCGAGCAAGATGCGCAATCGGATCTTGACGTTTTCACCCGAGAGACCTTTCCCTATTATGCCCGACCCCAATTGATTGAATTGCTGGCAGGAGCGATCCGACAAGAGGCGCTCTCTTTTTATCCCCAAGATTGGTATGAGCGACAACGGATGGGAGTGCATTACGGTGAAACGGTTCATTCGATAGATCCTAAGACAAAGGAATTGGTTCTGGGTGGAACCCGTCACGCATTCGACTGGTTGGTGATTGCCTCCGGGTCGGATGCGTTTCGCCCTCCGATTGCCCATGCCGAGCTGCCCGGCGTTTTCACCCTGCGCACCCTGGCCGATGCTCTCGCGATCAAGGATTACGCTGCTCTTCATGGATGCGAAAACGCATTGGTGGTGGGGGGTGGCTTGTTGGGTCTAGAAGCAGCCCACGCGCTTCGCCGAATTGGCATAAATCACGTCACGGTGCTTGAACACAACCTAAGATTGCTGCCTCGTCAATTGGATGCAGAGGGAGCCCACATCCTGCAACGCATTCTGGCTAGCAAGGGCTTGGGTATCGAGCTGGGCGCCTCCTGTCGATCCTTTGGTGGAGATGAACGGGTGGAGAAATTCTTGCTGGAAGATGGTCGCTCTTTCCCTGCCGATTTGGTCCTTCTTTCCGCCGGCGTCAGACCCGCATTGGACTTCTTGGCAGGTTCGGGTATTGCTATCAACAAAGGAATCCTGTCGGATGATCGATTGCAAACCAACATTCCACAAGTGTTAGCCCTGGGCGATGTGGCCGAATGGCAAGGTAAGATCTGGGGAATCATCCCTCCCATCCTGGACCAAGCTCCCGTGGTGGTTTCTACCATCCTGGGCGGAGATCGTTCCTATCAGGGGAGCGTAGCCAGCAATACTCTTAAAGTACTGGGTGTAGATCTTCTGGTTGCAGGGGTTGCTCAGCCCTCACCCGGTAATCTTTGCGAGGTGCGGGTGGCCAATGAAGATCGGCAGACCTATATCAAATTGGTATTCGAAGGGGTGCACCTGGTGGGAGCGATTTGCTTGGGTTACAAGAAATTGCAAGCACAATTGAATCGCTGGGTGGCTGAAAAAAAGCAGATGACCGTGGCCGAGGCTCATGCTATTGTAGATCAGAATCTTTAAGGAGGAGAGAACATGACCAAATTCCGCTGTACCGTTTGTGGCTACATCTACGACCCGGAGATGGGCGATCCGGATGCGGGCATCGCGCCGGGAACAACCTTTGAAAACCTCCCTGATGACTGGACCTGTCCAGTCTGCGGAGCAACCAAGGATATGTTCGAGGTGGAAAGCTAAGTCAGAAACAACTTCGGCAGCGCCTGCCGAAACTCAGCAACTGTTTGTTCGAAGGGGGGCAGGTCCTTGACCTGATCCCCCAGTTTTATCTCCCAATAGGCTCGGGTTGGTGTTAGCAATTCCTGATCCAAAAAGTCCTGCGGTCCTTCCAGGTCAAAACCCGCTTGTTGGCACTTGAGCTCCAAAGCCTTGCGAAAATCCTCTACGTCCAAGAGAGGGGCATGCTCGGTGAGAATCCTCCAGGCATCGTAGAAATCCTTGGGTTCACCGTAAAGCAATAGATTGCGCAGCTTTTCACTAAGCAACTCCTCGATTGCTACAACCAGCAGTTTCCCGGGTCGCAGCGAGAAAGGATCGGTCAGGATGATTTCCTCGTGCGTGGGCAAGGCAAGGGTTTCCCCCAAGGAAACGTCCATTGAAAGCAAATTGGTCTGCCGCAACGGACCCGTATAAAGCAATCGCAGCCGGGAAAAGCGTCGTTCGCTGTAGATTTCCCGCAACTGAAAGTGGAGGCCGAACTCGCGCTCGGCTTTCTCCAGAATCCCCTTGACCAGCATGTTCAATTCCTTCCGTTCCAGCTTTTCGGGGACGGAGAATTCCATGTCCTCCATGTAGCGCCAATCGGGGAAGTAAATGCGACGCAAAGCTCCTCCTCCCTTGAAAATCATTCGCCGTTTGGCCGAGGGAAGAGCGGCGATGGACAATAGGAGGCTTGTCAGGGCATATTCTTTTTCCAGAAATAGGATGCTTTCCTGCCGTTCTTTAGCCAACAGTTTCAAATCATTTTCTATGAGCATCACAAAACCTCCAAGTGCCGCAACTTGCTCACCGGCACATTCACTACCACATGCCAACGCGAGACTGAATTGCCCCGTTTGGGCAGCAGCCGATCCAGCGAAACGTAACCAGCGGTCATCCCCTGCCGGAGCTGATCCAGCTCCTGTGAAGTTCCAAGGCTATAAAACTCCAACAAAAACCCTAGGCGTTTTCGCAGACTGCCGGAACCTTGGCGCAAGGCGAATTCAACCAGTTGGCAAAC
>JAPLHX010000027.1 GCA_026389415.1 Coprothermobacterota bacterium
CCTGGGCCTGGGCGATATAGGGTGCCGCCCAGAAGTCGGGGGAAACGTCGCGGAAGGAGGCGGGTGCCTCGGAGGGGGAGGAGAAGGCGGAAACGATCATCTTGGTAAACTCGGCCCGCGTCAACGGATTGTCCGGTTTGAAGCTGCCATCCGGGTATCCGGAGAGCACCTCGGCACTGACCAGGTTCAAGATCTCTTCCATCGCCCAAGCGGAGGAAAGATCGGAGAAAGCAGAGGTACCCAATACAGAAACTGCAAGGAGGGGATTAGTAAAAGGCAAAAGAAAAACCAGAACCAGCAGTCCTGTGAAGAAACTGGCTCTGCAAAACCGCTCCATTCCGCTTATGTGCTCGTTCTTCACTTCACTTCGCTCCGGTCCGAACCGAAAAGCCATGGTTCGTCCTTACAGCTATTCTACCACATTTAGTCGATAAGCGCTCCTTTCCTGGGAAAACAAAAAAGAATTTTACGCAGGGAAAGCTACCATCAGGCGCAAAAGTCTAACGTGGGAAACGCAGGTTCGCTTTACAAGTTCATCGGAAGCAAACGGCGGGAAACGAAGGAATAATGCATCCTTCCAATGGTTGATTGAGATCGGTTGACTTGCCTGAGGTTCTTTTTCGCACGTTCGATCCCTTGTTCGCCTTCAACCGGATTTTACATTTCGGCCAAAAGCATTTGGTGCGGATTGCGACGGAACGATGCACCCACATGCCGAAGGGGATGAGTCGACAGGTGGCGGACTAGATCGCGGCGGTCACACAGGCAACACTCGTCTGCCGGCGGGCCAAATTCTTGATCAAGGGTTTGGCCCGTTCTGACATCCAACCTTAGCAAAAGCGTTCGGCTGGGGAACGATCTATGGCGCCGGCCAGGTCACCCGCGCTTCCGTGGGGGGAAACCACTCCACTTTCGCTCCCAGGTTCTCGGAGATGAACCGCAGCGGCATCATTGTCCGCCCCGGTGGCTGGATGAAGGGAACCACGTTGGGGTTAGCGGGGTCGATCAAGGAATACGCTCCGTTCACCGCCGCCGAGTTCTTGCCAATCCAGAGCTCGATCTTCTTTCCTTGTAAGGTGATAGTCACTTTCTGGTCGGGCGCGTACCAATCCACTACCGCTCCCAGTTCCTGTGCCACGTAGCGAATCGGCAGGAAGGTCCGGCTCTCCACAATCATGGGCTGGGTATCCATCTGCTTGGCCAAAGAATCGACGTAGTACGTTTGGCTGCCGACGAAAAAATGCAACACAATGGGCACTACACTGGGAGTATCCGGCACGACCTCAATCACAGCCCGAACCCACACTAAGGCATCTGCGTTGGCGGATGCCCCGGCCCGCACGAACATCTGGAATCCCGCAAAGATATCGGCATAGGAAGACAGGTCTGCGACTTCCTCCTTCAGTGCATTGTCGTAGACCTTTGATACGACTTGTTCGAAATCCGCAACTCCCGCTTGGAAACACCCGACACCCGCTTCTACCCCGTCCGTGGCGTTCACCCCTTTTTGGAAACCGAAAATGAACCGCAACTGGGCATGGGAAGGAATGTACAGGTTGCGATATTCTCCCGTCAGTCCGCTGTTGGCGCTGCTGGGGGGGATGGTTTGCAGGGCATTGGTGTAGTTCTTCCCGTCCTCCAAAGCGCCGTCATATACTCCGGCATACCCCAGTGCGGAGGCAGGCGCCCCAAAAGCCAAGGGCTGGCTGCTTCCTGCTTGCCAACCAAACCACTCTGCATTGTAGGCCTCATTCATGAAATCGTAGGTTACGACCGCCGGCTGGCCCGCTAATGGTGTGGGAATCGTAATCACAGCCGCGGTCCACACCAAGGCATCGGCAGTGGCAGAGGCGCCGGACCGGACGAAGAGCTGGAAATTTCCCACTTTACTACCGAAAGGTCCCAGGTCATACTCGGCTGCCATGATGGATTGGTCGTACGTTTTGTTTCTTCTAAATAGATCGAATACGGGCATACTTGGCTTATCTTCTGTAAAAGCAACCCCCACCTCCACTCCGTCCGTGGCGTTGGCACCCTGCTTGAAAGCAAACTCGACTTTCAATGTGGCATTTTCGGGGATGTAGATATGCCGGTAGTCTCCAGTAATACCTCCAGGAGCCTTGGTGGGAGGGTAGGTCTCCAATGCATTGTTGACGGGCCCTCCCGCTTCCAGATCGCCACTGAAAGACACCGCAAACCCCTGGGTGAAACTCTGGACGCCGAAGGTGAGTGGATAGCTTGTCGAAGGTTCCCAGCCATTCCATTCCGCGTTAGCGGCATTGGCAATGAAGTCATAGGTCACCACGGTCGATCCGTTGGCGCGGGTAACAGGAATGCCACTGCCGAAAGGAATCACCAAGGCCAAAGCCAAAACTGCTGCAACGATCCATCTCATCGCAAATCCCTCCTTGAACCGAATGTGTAACCACCGCAATGATTATAATGTATTCGTTGCGTTTTTAGTTTATTCCTGGACCGCCGGCGGCTTCGTACAGCCATCTGCGTCATCTTCTGTTGCAGCAGGCCCTTCCGCACTTTCCTCCAGGACCTCGCTTTGTTCCGCAATCCCCTGCATCCGCAGGGCGCTGATCCGCTCCAGTTGCGTGTCCAGTTTCAGTGAGCGGGTAGTTCGCAAGCGGGAGAAGGCTTCGTGGGCTTCATCCAGGCTTTTTGCGATCTCCTCGAAACACTTCTTAAAACGCTCCCACTCTTTGCCGAAATCACCAAACAACTGCTGAATCTCTTTGGCTGACCGCTCCAGTTGGAAGTTCTCGACGGACTTGTGGATGATGCTGAGGATGGCATAGAGAGTAATCGGTGAACACAACACGACCTTCTTGTTGAAAGCGAAATCCAATAGACTCTTGCCTTCTTTGGCGTCCTCCATCAGGAAGGAGAAGACCTGGTCGTTGGGGATGAAGGCCAGGGCATAGTCTAGCGTTTCGGGTGGGTTGATGTAGTTTTTGCCGGCCACTTCCGCGATCCGGGCTCGCACATCCTTGAGGAACTGGCTGCGGTACCTCTCCTGGTCAGCGACAAGCGGAACCTCGTGATAAAGCAGGTAATTGCTGAGGGGGAACTTCACGTCCATGTTCAGCTTGATCCCGTTGGGCAGCAGGAAGGTGAAGTCGGGGCGCTTCTGTTCTCCGTCCTCGGTCGTTTTCTGTTTTAAGTAGTTGATCCCCTCGCGCAAGCCGATTACGGACAACAGATCTTCCGCCATCCGTTCCCCCCATTGCCCTCGGGTTTTGGTGCCCGAAAGCGCCACCGTCAAACGATTAGTGACGTCCCGCAGGCCTTTCGCCTCCTGCTGAGTCAAGGAAAGGCAGGCATTCAGCTCGCCAAACTTCTTTTGCCGGTCCATCTCCAGCTCGCGCATCAGGATCTTCACCGATTCCAGCTTTTCGTTCATCGTTCCCAGTTGCTGGTCGATCAACTGCTTCTTCGTTTCCAGATCTCCTTTGCCCGCTTCCGTCTGCTTGGCGAGAGTCTCGTGAGCCAGTTGCAGGAACTGCTGCGAGCTTTTAGATAAGGCATCCAACGACAGGGTTTCAAACACCCGCTGCATCTGCCGTTCCGTTTCCCGTCGTTTTCCCAGGATCAGCCAAGCGATCACCACGCCTACCACAAGTCCGGCGATCAGAATTCCGATTCCGATCAGAATGT
>JAPLHX010000073.1 GCA_026389415.1 Coprothermobacterota bacterium
AACAAATGGGCCGACCCTGTTAACAAGAACTGCCCCGGCGTATGGTTCCGATCCACCTCCCGCTTGATTGCATCAAAAAAAGCGGGTACTTTTTGGACTTCATCCAAAATAACGGGGCGAGGCAGATTCTCCAAAAAACCTTGTGGATTCGCTGAGGCCAGGGCAAACGCGCTCAGGTCATCCAGACTGATATATCCTGCGCCGGGCAAGTCCTTGGCAATTTGGCGGACCAATGTCGTCTTACCTGTCTGCCTTGCACCCGTAAGAAACACCACTGGGGTATCAACCAGCGCCATCCGTACTTTGTCTTCAATATTCCTGCGTATCATGGTGTATATTCAACCACTTACCGGATTATTTTCCTATACTATCTCGCGCTGCAAATTGAGGTTTATCGAGAACAGCCAATCATTTCCCAATTTGGCGACTATCCCCCATTACTCATGGACCGCCAAGGATCACAACTCCAGCGAAGCGAGGCAAGGAAGCAGATTGGCAAATATTGACGCGTTGACGCATATTTAAAACGAAAAGTGGGAACAGGTTTATAGTTTTGGCGATTCCTTCTGGTGCTGCTGACGATCATGTAGCGGTTGCACTCATTCCGAAGCCCGACGTGAATGCAATCGGGGGAAAATGGGATTAGATCTTACGGTTGCCTTCCCTCAACCATCCCCGGATGAAATCCGCAAAATGCTGCAGGGCGTCGATTTCTTGGAGCGAACGATACACCCGGCTCCACTCGATTCTCACATATTCATGAACCAGGATGTTCCGAAACCCAGCGATCGGAGCCAGTGATCGGGCGAAATCCGGCGGGAGAACCCCTAATTCGCCCATCGCAAGGATTGCCCCGTATTGGTCGACAGCTTTGGGAGCGCCTTCCAGGGCAATGATGCGATGGCAAATATCAAGGCAGCATTGCACCGCGACCTGAAGATTGCGCTCAACCGCGTCGCGGAGATAGGGATTTTGTTCGAACTCTTCAGACGGCTTAGCGCGGAGCGGGGCAAGCCTGCTCAAACGCTCGCAAAGCTCGCTCACGCGCCGCTCGATTCCGTTGAACTCGGGTGTCATCTTCTCCTCCCTTCAGGATCTCCTCACGCTGCTCTCGCAAGACGGGAAGGAAGTCGTAGTAGCGGCTGAGGGTGTCTGCCTCATATTCCACACGGGTCTCCAGATCTCGTTGCAGCAGCACTTTCCCTTGCGAGATCACTGCGAAAGCCAACTCGATGGGAGCCCGGTTCAAGACTACCATGTCTAAACAATCAGATCCCAGGGCCAGACAGAGCTCGTGTCGGATGCGCTCTTCCTCCGCGATGCAGAGGAACAGCGGGTCCAACAGCAAGGCCAGGTCGATGTCGCTCCCCGGCCCTGCTTTCCCTGTGGCGTGGGATCCGAAGAGATACGCCAAGCGGATACCGGCCATGGAAGAGAGCTGATCTTTTAGCTGCTCCTTTAGCGCGTTCTCCGGTCCCATCTGTGGTTCGCTATGTTGAACGTTCATGTTTCCAGCCATTATTAGTCTAGGGGCATCATATCATTGTCATCCCCGTTTCAGAATCCACCCCAAAACCACCTTCCCCTCATGAATCCACAAGCCGGACCAGGCGCCGGTACGGAAAACAGGCATGTAGCAAACACCACCCTAGGCGCCCTGAAAATATCGCCTGGAATCACAACTTCAACTCAGCAAAGCACGAAAACAGGAGGAAAAAGGTACAACGCGTGTAGGAAAATAGTATTATGTCCAGGATTTCACTGGACCCTTTCAGAAAAGATGATGGTGAAAAGCGGTAGAATGAGTAATTGGGAACAGCCACTGATTTATTGGCAGCTATTCCAAATTCCCCTTTTTGTTATCCTGACTTTTTTTGTCATCCTGAGCGTCAGCGAAGGATCTCGCCTTTCGTCTTGGTTCTAGGACCAACCGCTAGACCCTTCGTCGCGGAGTTTACCCTTGAGCGAAGCGCATCTAATGGGGACAGATTTAAAATCTGTCCCCATTAGATGTTAATTGGTGTCTGTCCCCAATTCTCAAATGTTGACGCATTTACGCATGTTGACGCATTTTTGCATATCTTTCACTATAGTCCTTTTCTCCGTTATCTCTTATCTTTTTTTCCGTGAGCGACAAGTATAGGAAAAAAGCGTCAACAAAGGCTAAATGCGTCAACATCCCTTACTGGGAGCCAAATTGCGGGTC
>JAPLHX010000168.1 GCA_026389415.1 Coprothermobacterota bacterium
GGGGTACTCGGCGTAAAAAGGGACCGAATCCCATTGCTGGAAACCAGGGTATATCCGTTCTCCCACGGTCAAGACATCCGGAGCCAGTACGACGTACCCGCGTTCGGCGAGTTCCTGTCCGTAGGCATAGTGGGCAGAACCACCTAAACCGACCGCCTCATCTTTGCCGCAGTCGTTGGTCTGGTGGCAAGCCAGAATGGCAGGGGCTGGGAATGCCACCCCCTTTGGTACGAGCAACCAGGCCGGAATCCGGTCGGTATTCCCGGTAGAGAACCAGACTTTACGCCGGAAGTATTGCGCCAACTCTTCTTCGCCGGTCACTACCAATGGACCCGTGTTGCGTGGGGCTTGCGACTGGCCGAGAGTCTCCAACAGGCGTCGAATGACGTCCCCCCGTTTTTCCGCCCAGCGCGTCGTGTCCGAAATGAGCCCATCTTGGGTTATCAACAACGGTTTGATGGCCAAAGGTGTTCCTCCTTGCGATCGCAATTCAATGGGGTGTCATTGAAAAAAGACAAAACGGTGTGATTCCACCAAAGATCGGATTGCCGCCATGCGTGCCGAGCTACAGGTACGCTGAACAGTGTAAGAAAGGGGGCCAACTTTGTCAAAGAGTCGCTTCGGGAGCCACATTCCTTTCGCAAAGAACGAAAAAGCTCTGAGAATTCTCAGAGCTTTTAATCGCGAAAAAGTCAGAGCATGGATCAGCGTTTATTTCGCCAGTGCAGCAACCAAGTCGGCTTCCGGCGTGGTAATGGGAGAAATGTGGAATTTGTCCACCAAGACCTGCAGTACGCCAGGGGTGATGAACGCCGGCAGTGAGGGGCCCAGTTTGATATTTTGGATTCCGAGCGAAAGCAGCGTCAGAAGCACCACTACGGCTTTCTGCTCGTACCAGGACAGGATGATCGACAAGGGCAGATCGTTGACGCCTACACCGAAGGCCTCGGCCAGTGCACTGGCGATGCGCACGGCGGAGTAGCTGTCGTTGCACTGTCCCACGTCAAGTAGGCGGGGCAAACCGGCGACTGTGCCGAAATCCAGCCGGTTGAAGCGGAACTTGCCGCAGGCCAGGGTCAGGATCATCGTATCCGGTGGTGTTTTCTGCGCGAACTCCGTGTAGTAGTTGCGGCCGGGCTTGGCGCCATCGCAGCCCCCGATCAGGAAGAAGTGCTTGATCTGGCCGGATTTCACCGCTTCGATCACCTTGTCGGCTACCCCCAGCACTGCATCGTGGCCGAAACCCACCAGGATCTCCTGGTCCGGCTTGTCCCCGGGAAAACCGCCGGCGGAAAGAGCGGCCTCGATCAATGGACCGAAGTCTTTCTTGCCGTCCCGGCCTGTCGAAATCTGCACGATTCCGGGGAAAGCCACCAGCCCTGTGGTAAAAAGGCGGCCCTGATAGGATTCCCTCGGCCTCTGGATGCAATTAGTGGTCATCAGCACGGCTCCCGGGAACTCAGCAAACTCTTTCTGTTGATTCTGCCAGGCAGTACCATAATGCCCATAAAAGTGGGGGTATTTTTTCAAACCCGGATAGCCATGGGCGGGCAACATTTCGCCATGGGTATAGATCGTGATCCCCTTTCCCTCGGTTTGTTTTAGCAGTTCCTCCAAGTCTTCCAAATCGTGACCAGAAACAGCGATCGCTGAGCCCTTCTTTGTACCAGTGGGAACCAGAGTGGGCTGTGGGGTGCCAAAGTGGAGGATGTGGCCCTGGTTGAGGATTTCCATCGCACGATAATTCGTCTGGCCTAACTCCATTGCCAACGCCACTAGTTCATCTACACTCTTCGATTTGTCGGTGAGAGCAGCCAGACCCTGATAGAAGAACGCGTTCACCGTGTCATCGTTTTGGCCGAGGATATGGGCGTGATCCGCATAGGCGGCCATCCCTTTCAAACCGAAGAGGATAATTTCCCGCAAGCTGCGGATGTCGTCTGCAATTTCCGGTTCTGACAGAAGCCCTACCGCAGCGCCCTGCTCGATCAGACCCTGGCGGGTCGCGGCGGGGTTCCAGGTGGCTGCGCTGGGAAAGGTTACCGGGTGCGCTAGGCCCCCTTGTGTTTTGTGCGATTCCATAAAGGCCTGACGAACCGATTTCAGGATCTCACCGGCTTTCTGCAGTAGCGCTTCCAGCCGATCGGGGTCGAAGTTGACATTCGTTACGGTGGAGAACAACCCTTCCATCACAAATCGATCCACTCCCAGATCGCGCCAGCCGGACCGGCTGGCTGGGTATCCAAAAAACCCAATCCCTTTCAGGGCGAACAGCAGCAGGTCTTGCAAAGTCGCTACCTCCGGTGATTTCCCGCAGACGCCGTGGATGGTGCAACCCTTTCCGCCGGCGGTCTGTTCACATTGACGGCAAAACATTTCCATTCTTGTACCCTCCTTATTGTTTTTCCCGGATCGTACGATCCGAGCGGTTGACGAGCGCTTGATCTTGGTGCAGATCAGCCCCCTTCTCTTTCGGCTAACGAGCGGGAGGGAATCCAGGTTTCCGGTGTTTGTGCCAACCTTAACAAAAAGCGAATCGCGTAATCGCTTTGCTTGGTCATCAGTTGCATATTCAAACTAATACTATATTTGTATCAGTTTGTCAAGAATTGCTGGGTTCGTAGCAAATTTCATTCCATTGTGGTGAGGGTCCTCGGCGTCACCGCATGCGAGTTGGTGGTATCAGATCGATTAAAGAGCTGCCGGGAGTGGATCCCGATGGTCAAGGCGCTGCAAACAACGAAAGATAAAGGCGGATGGACTGACATTCTTGAAGAATTAAGGTTGAGCGAATTCCAGGTGGCTAGTTCGTCGGGTTCACCCAACCCCATCCGTAGGATCTGGTCAGGCAGGATCTGCCATCGAATCGTGATGCTTGGGCCGAACTTTCGATGGTATGACTAGTTATTATCGCTATGGTCCTGGCTCGACGATCCTTCCCGTTGCTTCCTGCTCGCCTGCTTCGAGCTCATCGATCGCCAGTTTCTCTTTCGCTTCCCGGGTGGCCTGCTCTTTGGCAGCGGCTTCCGTTTCTTGGGGCAATACGAAATCGGGTACGATCGTTTCTACCTTGCGGATGGCTGGGATCGCGTAGCAAGTGATGGCTATCAGGATCCCCAAGACGGCTACCACGGCCATCATGAAGGACATCCCGCTGCCCGGACCGGTACCAAACACCCCACCCAGCGCATAAGAAAGCCCCCCGCCGGGGTGCATCAGAGGCTCGAATACTCTGTCCGCCAACGGGCCGGCAGCAAGCATCGAAATCGGCGCAGCAATCTGAGCAATCAGCAGGCGGGCGGAGAAAACCTTGCCCTGGATTTCCGGCGGGATCTTGGCTTGCCAGATTGCCTGGTTGGAGCTGTTGACCAGGGGGATGGTGAAGTTCAGCAGGAACATGGCAATCGCCCACAAAATGGCTCCCTGCACTAGGCCGAGCATCAGCAATCCACAGAAGGTAAGGAGCCAGCCACCGATCACGCCGTTGATCCGGCGCTTGGGTCCGCCCCAGTCCGGCCACGGTCTCAACGGTGGCCAGTGCGGTCACGTTATTGCTGGTATGAGCCAGAATCATCGGCGTAGATAGTATATTACCGAAAGCAGCCAGCAGGTTGCCGAAGAAGAAGGTCAGTTGCAATCCCAGCAATGAGGGGTATTTGGCAATATAGATAAAACCGAATGCGGCTTCGCGCAAGAGGTTGCTGCGAGCCTTCTGGGCCAGTTTGGTTTTAGGTGGCTGCGGGATGATCACCAACAGCAGGGTAACGATGGCAATCAGAAAGGAAACCGCGTCCAGCAGGATAATGCCGGAAATCTTGATCAACACGATCAGTACGGCGGCAAACACCGGCGCTAGAATCGTGGAGCTGCTTTGCGCCACCGACATCAGGGCGGAGGCGCGGGCGAAATGCTTCTTTTCCAGCATCATCGAGATGGAAGCGGAATAGGCCGGCCACTGGAAGGCGAGGAAGATCCCGTTGAACACGTTCAGGGCATAGAGATGCCACATCTCCAGCTGCCCCCAGGTCAGTAAGGCCAACATCGCCAGGTTCACCACCAAGCCGGCGATATCCGAGATCATCATCGTCAGCTTTCGATTCCAGCGGTCGACCAGAGCGCCGGCAAAGGGGGTAAAAACCAAATTGGGCAAGAGGAAGAAGAAAGCCATCAGGGAAAAGGAGGTGGCGGACCCAGTCAACTGCCAGACGTAAATGGAAATTGCAAAGCCGGTCATCGAGCTGCCGACCAGGGACACCAACTGCCCGAACCAGATCACCAGGAAGGCGGGCATGCCCGTCGGTCGCTTCCACTTCGACCCCGAAGAAGGAGCGGTTTTGGGGCTTGAGCCGGAAGAAGTGATGGTGGGTGGGGTTCCAACGGGGGCAGGTTCTGGAATCAGGGGAGATCCCGCTGCCATGGACATCGCCAAGGTTTTCGGTGCGGATGGCACCGGGGTAGGCGCCGGGCGCAGCCAGGCGGGAATCAGCTCAGTGCCGCAAGCGATGCAAAAGGGCCAGGATTTTCGATTTGTTTGGTTACAGGCGGGGCAAGTCTGCAACCAGAAACCCGTCACCAGGGATAAGCCGCAGTTCTGACAGCGTGTGGCTCCCGGGCGTACTGCCATATGGCAGGAAGGGCAACTGTTCACAAACGGTGGGTCGGTGAGGGGAATCAAATGACCGCACCCGTCGCAACGAGAGGCAAGTTTTTCACCCTTGGCTCCGCAAAATGGACAAAACATCAATTGCTCCCTCTATCCAGC
>JAPLHX010000140.1 GCA_026389415.1 Coprothermobacterota bacterium
CTTCATCTCCCAGGCCCTCTACGAGGGTGGCTGGGCGATGGACACCTCCAGCCCGCCGGAACAGCAGTGGTGGTTTTACTGGCCGGGGGATTGGAGCGAGCCGATCCGCTGCAGCGACTCCTGGGTCTTCGCCGGCGACTACGCGGAGGGCGGCGGCCTGGGCTACACGGTGAAGTACAACCCGCCCGGCTCGGCCGCCCCGAACGGCGCCTGCCCGGGTCGAGCCGACCTTTACTGGGTCGAGCTGAAGCTGGGCGATCTGGCCTTGGTACACAAACAGGAGGACCCCGACACCCACCATATGGGTGTGGTGGTGGCTTTCGATCCCGACCACGGCACCCCCGCTCCTTTCCCCCTGGTGGACGCTCACTCCAACAACCGTTACCACTACCCGCTGGATTGGAACGGCGCCTTCTCTCTCCAGCAGATCGACGTCCTGCTGTTGCGCTACCCTTCCTCGAGCCCCTTGACGCTGACCGCGACTCCTGCCGCCTTTACCTTCTCCTGCACCCGCAGCCAAACCAACCCGCCTCCCCAAACTCTGGAGGTCTGGAATACGGGGACCGGGACCTTGAACTGGACCGCCAGCGAGGGGGTGGCCTGGCTCTCCCTGGACCCCACCTCCGGCTCCTCGACCGGCGAGCACGACCTTGTCACTCTCTCCGTCGATGCCGCTTCCCTCTCCACCGGAACCTACACCGCCACCATCACCCTGGCTGCCATTGGAGCGGGCAATTCGCCACAGCAAGTGCAGGTCAACTTGACTGTGCAGGAACCATTACCGCGGATCGGGTATAGTCCGGCGGGCCTTACCTTTTCCTGCATCCAGGGGCAGGGCAACCCTATCCCGCGGAATTTGGATGTTTGGAACGCCGGCGGAGGGAGCTTGAATTGGACGGCCAGTGAGGGAGCCGGGTGGCTATCGCTCACACCAACTTCAGGCAGTTCGACCGGCGAGCACGACCCCATCGCCCTCTCCGTCGACGCCTCAGCGCTATCCGCCGGCACGTACACCGCCACCATCACCCTGGCTGCGGTTGGGGCGGACAATTCACCGCAGAGCGTGGGAGTGACGCTGGTGGTGTCGGACTCAGCCACCCACACCGTCACCTACTCGCTGCAACCAAACTGGAACATGATCTCCCTGCCGCTGGTGCTGACCTCCACCGATCCGCAGGTGGTCTTTGGCGGGCTGCCCTCTCCCTGGTATCTGTTCGAGTGGGATCCGCTGGGCGGGACCTACATCGGCAAAGAACTGATCAGCTTGGATCTGGGGGCAGGCTACTGGCTGAAAGTGCCCACGGCAGTGGCGTACCCGGTCAGCGGGCAACCGAACGGAGTGGCCCAGACCGGGATCGATCTGGGGTTGGGCTGGAACCTGATCGGGGTGCCCTACCAGGGGACGATTCCCTGGGGAGCGGTGCGGGCAAGCAAGGATGACGGAACATTGGTCACATTGGATGTTGCAACCGCCTCCAACTGGATCCAGGGGATGTTCTTCCACTGGAACGGCAGCGCATACGAGATGCTCGCTGCCGGTGATAGCTTCCAATCGCTGTTTGGCTATTGGGTGAAGGCGAAGGTGAGTGAGGTGCGGCTGGTGTTCCTGCAGCCGTAGGAAAACGTGGGGAGAAAAGGGGACAGACTACTTGAGCACAAAACGGGGTCAGGTCTTTACTTGTAGCGTTCCTTCAAGAACCAATGGGGTTAGGCCTGCTTTACCTTCTTTTTTGTCGGCCAATCCTTGCAGCTCGAAAACCTCACATTCCTTCCCCCGCCTCTTGGCACAGGCAACCCCCCCCTCCGCTGACTCCGTGGGCTGCTCTCCTGCGCCGGGACCTCCCCAATGTGAGCAAGGTCGGGGGTGGCCGGCAAGGAGAGCGGAGGGGACGTCATCCTAAGCACCCTCCTCCGTCATCCTGAGCGAAGAGAAGGATCTTGCCTGGAACTCTTCGCTTTCCTTCGCTCCGCTCGAGGACAGGCGCTCAAGGCTAAACTCCGCGACGAAGGAATCTTGCCTTAGCGGTTGTGGTTCAGAGGCGAAGGGCCAGACCCTTCGCAAAGACGGCTCAGGGTGACAGGAAGTGGTCGGCTCAGGGTGACAAAAAAAGAGCTCCTGAGCACCCTCCCCCGTCATCCTGAGCCCTTCGCTGCGCTCGAGGGTAAACTCCGCGACGAAGGATCTTGTCGTTGAATTGTGGGGGGTAACGGCCAGTCCCTTCGCAAATGTAGTTAATTATACGCTTGACTCACATTTAACCATTAGTTAATATGCTCAAACATGTTCACCATCAAATACAGCAAACAGGCCAACAAAACCAAGGCCAAAATACCCAAGGACATTGCGGAACGGATTGACGCTGCGCTTGAATCCATTGCCGCGGATCCGATGGCCTACCGTGGGGACTCGAAACCGCTGCAAGACTCGCCCTTCTGGCGATTAAGAGAAGGGGGTCGGCGGGCAATCTGCGAAATCATCCACAACGAACTTACAATTCATGTCCTTAGAATCGGATCGAGAGGAGACGTCTACAAATGAACATCCAGATCATCGAACATAACGGCGTACCGGAATATGCCATCGTCCCGTATGGTGAATGGGAAACCATCCTGAACCGCCTGGAAGAGATTGAAGACATTCGTGACGCCCGTACCATCTCTGCCGCAATTGCCGCCGGTGAAGAAACCTATCCTCATGAATTCGTCAAGCGCCTATCGTCAGATGAAAGCCCCCTTAAGATCTGGCGTGAATATAGAAAGTTCACCTTGGCAAGGCTGGCAAAGGCGTGCGGCGTATCAATCCCGGCCCTGTCCCAGATCGAAAACAGTAAGCGCGCCCCCAGCGTTGATCTACTGGTTAAGCTCTCCAAGGCGCTCTGCTGTGACATGGAAGACCTTATTAGGTAAAAGAGGTAAAAGAAGACAGAGTTATTTTGGAATAGAGGTCCCCTTGGTATTGCGAAAATAAATCTGTCCCCTTTTTCACTTATTCATGATTCTGCTGATGGTGGTGTAGGGTGGAAAAACAAATCTGTTCCCTTATCTGTCCTTGGTTATGAGAGACAAGACCTCAGGAGGCTGCATAACGGAGAAGAAGGACGTTCTCACCAAGGTCTTGGCTGTGGTCGGGACTGTGCTTGTTTGGTTCCCGATCGTGGCTACAGTTGCGCTATCCGTGGTCGGTTCGATCCGGGGGCATACGTTCCGCTTCGACTATCTGATGCCGGCTGAACTCTTCCCGGCAGCGCTGGTGGGCGGAGGACTGCTTCTCTGGGCGGCGTTGCGCGCTGGCTTGCGGCGTGGACTGATCGCCTGGGGCCTTGGCATCGCGGTGGGGATGCTGATCGGCGGCCAGGTGCTTGCCGAAACCACCGGGCTAGCCTCAGGGCAGATTGAACCGACCGGTTGGATCTGGACACTGGTTATGGTCTCGCTTGTCGCATATTCGCTTACGCTCTTGGAGATCGGCATTGCCGGCATCTTGTT
>JAPLHX010000269.1 GCA_026389415.1 Coprothermobacterota bacterium
TCTGGTACAGGGGGCTGAGGCGGTCGGGGAAGTCGGGCTCGGTGCACCCGTGGCAGGGCGACCCTGCTCCGACGCACCAGTTCGTGCCGCTGTTGAACATGCGGGTGGGGCAGTCGGCGTCATCTATTGGAAACCAAAGCCAAATCCGACGCCATTCTCCTCCACTCCCTGCCTCGGATGGATGAGATCCCGACTGATGTCGATATCACCCGCTGGTCTCGTTACTGGCAAGAAGCTTTTAACGGCGTAGTGATGCGGATGGCCCTGCTCGCTTTGGTGTTGGGAGCGATGGAGTAGATCGACCCCCGATTTCCCCGGATCCTTTGATTGCACAAGCGGACGGGAGATAGCATGACAGCGAATGGGCGCTGTGCAATACTACCGGTATCCCAAATTCAGTTAGCACCTGGTTGAAAGAGGGTGGAACCAATGCAGACATCGTTGTATGGTCGAAACCTGATTAGTGATCTTGACTTCTCCAAAGAGGAAGTGGAGACGGTCCTTGATGTGGCGTTTGATCTGAAACGCAAATACGCCTTGCGTGAATCACACCCCTATCTGCGCGACAAGACGCTGGCGATGTTGTTTTTCTTCTCCTCGACGCGCACGCGAGCTTCGTTTGAGGCTGGAGTTGCGCAAATGGGCGGCCACGCTGCTTTCATCGAATCGAAGACCACGCAGATTGCTCACGGCGATACACCAACAGAGATTGGGGAAATCCTGGGCCGCTACTACCAAGGTCTTGCTATTCGTCATTGTGATTGGCGAGTCGGCAATTCTTACATCAACGAAGTTGCCCGTCACTGCCGTGTTCCAGTGCTGAACATGCAATGCGATATCTACCATCCATTCCAGTGCTTGGCCGACCTCTTGACAATCATTGAGAAAAAGGGTTCCCAGTTGCGAGGAAAGAAGGTCGCAGTTTCCTGGGCGTATGCTGCTTCCTATTTAAAACCGATCTCAGTAGCGCAATCGCTGCTGTTGCAGTTGCCCCGCTTTGGCCTAGATGTTACATTGGCCCATCCACCCGAGTTTTCTTTGATGCCGGAGATCGTGGAACAAGGAAAAGCGTTGGCCCGCCAATATGGTACCCGTTTCGAGATGACCGACTCGATGGAAGACTCCTTCCGCGATGCGGATGTGGTTTACGCCAAGTCCTGGGGCCCCTTGCTCTACACCTCTGACCCGGCTGAGGGAAAGCGAGTGCAGGAGCTATACAAGAGCTGGATCACCGACCAGGCAAAGATGACACTCGCCAAACCGGATGCGATCTATATGCATCCCTTACCGGCCGATCGCAACGTTGAGGTTACCGATTAAGTGATCGACGGGCCTCGTTCGGTGGTCTATGACCAGGCGGAGAACCGCCTGCATGTTCAGAAAGCAGTGATGGCCCTGACCATGGGCTGTCGGGAGTAAATCATAAAGGAAATCGGAGGATCATCTAAACATGAAAAAAGTGGCCGTCGTCGCCATCGGAGGAAATTCCCTGATCAAGGACGAAGCGCACCAAACGGTGGCAGATCAGTATCAGGCCGCCCGGGCGAGTTGCGAACACATCGCCAGCATGATCGAGCTGGGCTGGGAAGTGGTCGTGACGCATGGGAACGGACCGCAGGTTGGATTCATTCTCCTGCGCTCCGAGCTGGCGTCCAACGTCCTGCACACAGTTCCCCTGGACGCCTGCGGGGCGGATACCCAGGGCGCGATCGGGTACGCCCTGCAACAGAATCTGCAGAACATTTTCCACGAACGAGGCATCAAGAAACTGGCAGCAACCGTAGTGACCCAGTGCGTAGTGGACCGGAAGGATCCCGCATTCCAGAAACCGTCGAAGCCGATTGGCCCGTTCTACAACGAAGAAAAAGCCAAGAAGCACGCAACCGAGGAGGGCTGGACGGTAGTGGAGGACGCGGGCCGCGGCTGGCGCCGGGTGGTGGCTTCTCCCATTCCCCAGGAAGTCGTGGAGTGGCAAGCCATCAAGACCCTGATCGACGCCGGAATTACGGTGATCGGAGTGGGCGGCGGGGGGATTCCAGTGATCCGAATAGAGAACGGCGATTTGGAGGGAACCGCGGCAGTGATCGACAAGGATTTCGGCTCGTCGCTGTTGGCACGCCAGATCAAAGCCGACCTGTTCATGATTTCAACCGCCGTGGAAAAAGCGTACATCCATTATCGCAAACCCGAACAGAAGGCTCTCGACCGGATTACCGTGGCCGAGGCCAAGAAGTACATCGAGGAGGGCCACTTCGCCGCCGGGAGCATGCTTCCCAAGATCCAGGCCTGCATCGCGTTTCTGGAAGCCGGGGGCAAGGAAGCGATTCTAACCGATCCGGCTCATATAGCAGCCGCGCTCAAGGGCGAAACCGGAACCCACATCGTCCCGTAAAAAAGGATTAGTCCGTAGCAAACCGGCATGAACGAGTGAGAGGGCGGCGGAGGCCGCTCTCTTTGATTGAGAGAGGCGCGGGATGGAACACTTGATGGCCTTGCAGTGCATCTGTTGCGGTCGGCAATACACTCCGGCGGAAGTGGAATACACCTGCCCTGCTTGCGGGGTTCGCGGCATCCTGGAGGTTCTCTATGACTATAAACGGATTGCTGCCGATTTCAGTAAGGAAACGCTAACCGCCAACCCGGATCGCTCGATCTGGCGTTATCGGCCGCTGTTGCCGGTTGAGCCGTCTTCACCTGTTCCTTCGCTACACGTGGGAAACTCTCCCTTGTATCCCGTGGATCGATTACGGGTTGCTTTGGGGATGTCACGTCTATGGGTCAAGGATGATGGACGCAACCCGACAGCTTCGCTGAAAGATCGTGCCTCCGCTGTGGGCATCGTAAAGGCGTTGGAGTGCGGCGCCCAAGTAGTGACCTGCGCCTCTACTGGAAACGCTGCGGCTTCCTGGGCCGGTATGGCAGCTTCACTGGGCTTGCCCTGTACCATCTTTGTCCCCAAAACGGCGCCGCAAGGAAAGCTGGCTCAGCTCTTGATTTTCGGGGCCACCGTTTTCCCAGTGGAAGGGACTTACGATGATGCGTTTGCCCTGGCCATCCAGGCCACAGCTCGCTTCGGCTGGTACAACCGCAATACGGCATACAATCCCTACCTAGTGGAAGGAAAAAAGACCGTAGCGCTGGAGTTGGCTGAGCAAATGAACTGGCAGGTGCCAGATGTCGTGTTTGTACCGGTGGGGGACGGGTGCATCCTCTCTGGTGTCTTCAAGGGGTTTGTCGACTTATTATCCCTGGGCTGGATCGAGCGAATCCCAACCATCATCGGGGTACAATCGGAAGGCTCTCGCGTGCTGGAGATGGCCTGGCGCACTCACTCGCCCTTGTCTTTTGCACCTTCCTCCACCGTGGCGGATTCAATTGCCGCAGGGATGCCGGCAAATGGAGAGATGGCCCTGCGTGATCTCTACCGTTGGGACGGTAGGATGGTGGCGGTACCGGACGCGGAAATCTTGGCTGCAATGCGCC
This sequence comes from Coprothermobacterota bacterium, assembly GCA_026389415.1. Lineage (GTDB taxonomy): Bacteria > Caldisericota > JANLFM01 > JANLFM01 > JANLFM01 > JAPLHX01. The sequence goes on from JAPLHX010000269.1 coordinate 3,484, forward strand.
TTTTGGGTGAAAAAACCGGGATTTTTGCGGAGCCGGCCGCTGCCGCCAGCCTTGCTGGTTTGCGAGCTGCACTTAAACGGGGTTGGGTCAGAGAAGATCAGACCATCGTGCTGCTGGTGACGGGTAATGGGTTGAAAGATGTGGGTTCTGCCCTCAGCACAGTGACGATGCCGAATCCAATTGCACCCACATTGGAGGCCGTGGAAAAAGCTCTGCTGGACCAGACGGAAACAAGATCATCATCGAAACCCACGTTCGGTTCGTCGGAATCCGTCCAGCGGCCGTAATCATCCTTGCGCGGATTTGTTTAGGCTGATTTGACGGGCTTGGCCCGCTGGTAGGCAGTGGGCCAGGGGATGTCTTCCCCCAGGATTTGTGCGGCGTGCAGAACCCAATACGGATTCCTTAGCAGTTCTCGTCCCAAGTCCACCAAGTCAGCCTGTCCTTGGGCCAAGATGGATTCTGCTTGAAGCGGGTCGCTGATTAATCCCACGGCAGCAGTCGGAATTTTAGCCTCCCGACGAATCGTTTCCGCAAAGGGTACTTGATAACCAGGCACAGCCTTGGGTAAGGCCCAAGCCACCGCCCCCCCAGAAGAACAGTCGATCAAATCCAGGTTTTCAGTTTTCAGCATCTGCGCCACTGCAACGCTTTCTTGGATAGTCAGACCGCCCTCTGCCCAGTCGGTGCAGGACAACCGGGCGAGAACGGGCCGGTTGGCAGGCCAGACCGAACGTACGCTAGACGCAACTTCGCGCAACAGTCGCATCCGATTCTCCAGGTTTCCTCCATAGCAATCGGTTCGACAATTGACAAGCGGGCTCAGGAATTGATGCAGCAGGTAACCATGTGCTGCATGTATCTCCACCGTATCCACTCCTGCTGTCCGCGCTCGGATCGCAGCCTGGCGGAATGCATGAACGATTGCGGCACAGTCTTGACTGGACATTTCCTGCGGGACTGCCCAGCCTTCCTCAAACGGGAGGGGAGAGGACGATAGAAGACCACCGTGACCATAACCCTTCTCTTCCCCCCATGCCTTGCGACCGGCGTGACCAATTTGTACGCCAACCGCTGCCCCTTGCTTTTTGAGGAAATCAACCAGCTTGGCGAGCGGTAAGACCTGTTCCTCGTCCCAGAGTCCCAGGTCGTGCGGGGTCAGTCGACCGCCAGGCTCCACTGCAGTTACCTCGATCATAATCAATCCGACCCCGCCCACTGCCCGAGTGCCATAGTGAACGAAGTGCCAGTCGTTTACTTTTCCATCCTCGGTGGACAGGTATTGTGCCATCGGCGGCATCATCACACGGTTGCGCAACGTCAACCCGCGCAGAGAAAATGGAGTGAATAGAATGCTCATCAGGCTTCCTCCTTTGGTGAAACCAATCGAATCACTACACGACAAACCCAAATGCTCCTGGTGGTTTCAACAGTGAACATCGAGCAACGCTTGCAGACCAAAATCCAGACCAGCCAATGAACAAGCTGGTCGACTAGGAAAAATGCAGCCTGGATTCATGCCGATTCACATTGTAACTGCAATCCGTATCGGGAAAAAGTGGAGGGGGAGTCAGCCAAGCAGCGATTTGGCGATGCGGTTGCCCCATGGCCAATTTCTCCCATTCTGGAGGAGAAACCCAGCGAAGGGAGTTTTTGGCGGAATCGAAGCCCGCCTTCAAATAGACGCGATGTACGGACATATCCCAGATCAGATGGGAAAAACCGGCCACAAGACGATGTTCTTCCACGCCGATCTGCACAGAGAACCCCAGCATGGCGAATAGGCTTTCAAGTGATTGTTTTAAACTTTGGTTCGGCTCGATCTCCACCGTGGGAAATTCCCACAACCCACCAAGTAAACCTTGGCGTGGACGACGGCGCATAAGATACTGATTTTCCGCCTGTTCCAGGATTCCCACAGCAACGGGCGCCAAGCGCGGTTCGGTTTGCGCGCGGTGGAGCGGTAAGCGCCCTGGGTTCCCAGTCCCAAAGGCTTTGCAGTGGCGAACAATCGGACAAATGGAGCAATGGGGAGTGCGAGGCAGGCAAACCTCAGCCCCCAAATCCATCACCGCCTCATTCCAAGCACCTGGCCTTTCTGCCGGCATCACCGTCAACGCGCGTTCCCGGATGTTTGCACGCATCCGGGCGCTCTCTGTTTTCTCCTCGATTTGCCACAAACGGCTATAAACGCGCAACGCGTTTCCATCGAGAGCCGGCTCCCGCTCGCCAAACGCCAGGCTGGCAATGGCAGCGGCAGTATAGTCACCCACTCCGGGTAAAGTTTGCAACTGTTTATAGGAGTGAGGGATTTGACCGTCATGTTTTTCCAATACGAGATAGGCGGCTTCGTGGAGATGGCGAGCTCGGGCATAGTAGCCCAAGCCTTGCCAAAGTTTCAGCACATCTTCTTCGCTAGCGTTGGCCAGCGCCTCCAGAGTGGGGAATCGTTCCATCCAACGCAGAAAATAGGGTCGGACCGCTTGAATGCGAGTTTGTTGCGCCATGATCTCTGAAACCCATACCCAGTATGGATTGCGGTTCTTACGCCACGGCAAGTCGCGTGGATGGGAATCGTACCAATCCATCAGGGCTTCCACCATTACCGGACAGTGGATCCTTCGTTTCTTCATGTCTTTCCTTTTGCCACTATAACAAGTTCCGGCAAGCAGATGATGGCAAAGATGATCGAATCGGGGAGAGGAATCTGATAGCGACGGTGATCGATTCCTAGTGCATCTTCTCTTACTGT
>JAPLHX010000328.1 GCA_026389415.1 Coprothermobacterota bacterium
GTGGCGGCGTCAGGCGCTTGGACGATAATCTGGATGCGGTGGAACCGCTCGATCCGGCTGATCACGGCGGGCATCGGGCCGCGGATCTTGGCGTGCAGCCGCTGCTGCTGGACGATGGCGTCGATCCGCTGCCGCAGGGCGTTGGCGGCCGTCTCCAGCTTGTCGTACTTCGGGTCGCGGAGCATGACGATCGCCAGCCGCCAAAACGGGGGCAAATCGCACGCCTGGCGGTGCTTGAGCTCCTCGCCGACAAAACCGTCGAAATCCTGGGCCAGCGCGAACCTAATAGCCGGTTGCTCGGGAAAATAGGTTTGCACAAAGACCAGCCCTCTTTTCTCGGACCGCCCCGCCCTTCCAGCGACCTGCGACGTAAGCTGAAACGTCCGTTCGTTCGACCGAAAGTCCGGCAAGTACAGGCACGTATCCGCGCTAACCACCCCCACCAGCGTCACGTTGGGAAAGTGCAGCCCCTTGGCCAGAATCTGCGTCCCGGCCAGGATATCCAGCCGCCCCTCGCCGAACTCTTTGAGCAGCCGGTAGTAATCCTGGCTGACCATCGAGTCGCTATCCACCCGGGCGATCCGAGCCTCCGGGAACCGCCGGGCCAGCTCCTCCTCCAGCCGCTGCGACCCGACCCCGATCATGGTCATCGGCCTGCCACACAGCGGACAATCCCGCGGCACCAGCGTCTGGGCCAGGCAATAATGGCACATCGCATACCCCTGCTCCATGTGCTGCCCGGTGACCGTGGTGATATGCGTTCTGGGCGTCTTGATCTTATGAAACGTCAGCGAAGTATCGCAGTTTCGGCACCGGAGCGTATGCTTGCACGACGAGCAGAACACGAAGTTGCTGTACCCCCGCCGGTTCAGCAGCAAAATCGCCTGCTCCTTGCGGGCCAGCACCTGGGCCAAATGCTCCGCCAGCGGCCGGCTCAGCAAATCCAGGTGATGCTCCTTGAGACTGCTCTCCCGCATATCGACCAGCCGCATCTCGGGCATGGGCAGGTCCATCACCCGCTTGGGCAGCCGCACAAGCGTGAAGCTCTCCCGCGTTCGGCAGTTTTGCAGACTCTCCAGCGAAGGCGTGGCACTCCCCAAAATGCAATGCGCCCCGGCAAGCTGGGCCCGTTTGTTGGCCACATCCCGCCCGTGGTAGCGGGGGGCCGTATCCTGCTTATAGCTCGGCTCATGCTCCTCATCGACCACCACCAGCCCCAAATTGGGAATCGGCGCAAAGATCGCCGACCGGGCCCCAATGGCGACATCCGTCTGCCCGGCCTTGGCCTTCTGCCACTCCTGATTCCTCTGACCGGCGGTCAACCCCGAGTGCAGCACCGCCATCCGCTCAAACCGGGCGGCAAACCGCTGCACCGTCTGGGCGGTGAGCGCAATCTCCGGCAGCAGCACGATGGCGGCCTTGCCCTTGTGCACCACCTGCTCGATCGCCCGAATATAGATCTCCGTCTTGCCGCTGTCGGTCACGCCGTGCAGCAAAGTCACGCCAAACCGCCCCGACTCGATCTGCCCGCCAATATGCTCCAACGCTCGCTGCTGATCGTCGTTCAGAGTGATCTGCTGCGTCGCCTCAACCAGCATCCCTTCCGGCACAGCCGGCAGATTGGCGAACACCTTCTTCTGCACGATCCGAACGATCTGCCCGTCAGCCAAACGCTTGATCGTAGGCTGCCCGCAATCGACGGTTTCCAGCAGCTCGCCCACCTCCACCGCCGAATCGGTTGTAAAGGCTTGCCGCTCGCGCAAAACCGCGACAATCTGCTTCTGCTTCGCCCCCTTGAGCCCGCCAACCCTCTCCTCCCACGCCGGCCCGAGATACACGTACCGCCGTTTCTTGATCCCCGCCGCCCGCTTGACGCCCCCCGGCACCATCGCCGCCAAGACCTGCCCCAGCGGGCACACATAGTAGTCGCCAATCCAGTGAGCCAGCTCCATGAGCTGATCGTCCAACAGCGGCTCCTCGTCGATCACACGCACCACGCACTTGAGCGGCCGCCCCCCCTGCTTCCCACCAAACGACTCCCCCGCCGGCACATCGGCCCACACGCAGAACCCCGTCTCCAGCTTATTGCTCTTGCCGAACGGCACCTCGACGCGTTGCCCGACCCGAATGGGCCCAAGCCCTTCCGGCGCCAGATAGTCAAACTCCGCATCCGCCCCCGAAGACTCGACAGCCACGCGAATCACATGCCCGCCACCCGGCTGGCCGTCCCCAGGCTGACCAACAGCTTCCGCCGGTTGTGCGAACAGACTTGACGTTACCTCTTTACCCGTCATGATTTAGCATTCCTTGGCCAATCCCCTTGCCCATACAATACAGGCCGATAAACGAGCCGTCAAGGCTAATGCAAACCGGGATTCTTCCCCACGAAGGCCACGAAAAAGAAAGAGATCATCCACAGATTGCCCAGATTTCACAGATTGAAAACCGAAAAAAAACTGCGTAAATCGGCGAAATCTGTGGATCCGTTCTTCTCTTGAACCGCGAAATACGCGAACCATGCGAAA
>JAPLHX010000175.1 GCA_026389415.1 Coprothermobacterota bacterium
GATTTGATGAAGCTGGCATCAATCCTGAATTCCGCAAACAGAATTTTCCTGGTTGGCTCCGGCACGTCCTATCATGCCTGCCTGGTGGGATCGTATTACATCAGCAAGCTAGCAAAAAAGGTCAGTATTCCGGTTGTTGCCGGTGGCATGATTGAACAATATGGGTGTTCGCTTGAAAGCGATGACGTCCTGCTTTGCGTATCTCAAAGCGGAGAAACGAAAGACGTAATCAATGTCGTCAATTATTGTGAGGAACGAAAGGCGGGAAGGATCGTCGCTTTTGTCAACGTACTCGGCTCCACCTTGAGCCTTCGCAGCGAACTGTTCCTGCCCTTGGTGTCCGATTTAGAAATATCGGTTCCTGCCACCAAGACCTTCATCAACCAGCTTGTGTTATTCCTGCAAACGGCAAACGCGATGGCCGGAAGGGGTCTTGTGCAGTTAGAAACGATCCCCAGACTGTTGGCCGAAACGAAAGAACTACTGGAGCCAAGAATACAGCGATTGGCGGAAGAGCTGAAGCATGTTGAGGACTTCTATTGCCTGGGTTACGGCATTACGCACGGTATCGCCTACGAAGGGGCGTTGAAGGTGAAAGAGGTTGTATACAACCACTGCGAAGGAGCTTACTCCTCAGAGTTTAAGCATGGACCTTTGGCCATTGTCACGCCGGGATACCCGGTTTTTTTTGCCACGACCAGAGAGGATGCCGGAATGGTGATCTCACACATCAACGAAGTAGCCTGTCGCCAAGGGTATGTGATTACTATCGCTCCGCCCCACCCATTGCTGGAAAAATACTCCAACAATTTCCTGCCACTTCCGGTGGATGATTACTATCTCGTCCCGCTGGCCGCAGTCGTGCCGTTTCAGCTTCTGGCCTATTACATGAGTGTAGGAAGGGGCATCGACCCCGATTTTCCTCGCAACATCTCCAAAACGCTGACCGTGGACTGATTCTTTAGCGCCTCTTTCTGATCATTAAAAAAATACCCAGTCCAATCAGGGCCAGGGGAAGAAGAATACTCCATAGCCACCATCCCCAACGCCACGACCATTGGAAGATATTCCCCAGCAAGAGAAAGCCTCCAGCGATGATGATCACGGCACCGATGATAATTCCCAGGGTAGCTGGGCTGGCATAGGTCTGTGAAACTTGTGTGACGCCAGAAGGCGTCTCTGGGATCACCACCAAGCAGATGATATAAGCAATAAAACCAATTCCACCCAGGAAAAACGTGATAGCCCAAATCAAACGGATCACTACGGGATCCACTCCCAGATACTCCCCAAGACCGCCACACACACCACCAATGACCCGGTTGGTTCGGGAACGATACAAGCGCTTTTCCATTTTGGACTCTCCTTTCTGTAATGGATTGAATCGTAGGGAACGTCAACCTCTCTGGCAAGGGTATCTGAGATTTGAGATCTGAGATTTGAGATCTGAGATTTGAGATCTACGGCGCTGTCAAACCTCTTCTGCACACCACGGCACCTCATGATCCTTGAATTACGCCAATGATCGCTTTGCGTGCTTTGGTGATACGATATCCCATCCGAGAAAGAGTGGATTCCCAAGTCATTTTCTGCTCTTTATTGAAAAAACCTATTAATTACAATACCCAGCGAGATCGTTCTCGTTAATGCCGGAAGGACC
>JAPLHX010000170.1 GCA_026389415.1 Coprothermobacterota bacterium
GCTGCGGACATGAAGGGCGGGTTTGCTGCCGCTTTGTGGGCCGTAAAACTGCTACGGGAAACAGGCTTGCCTTTTCAGAACAACCTGATGATCCAATCGGTAATTGGCGAAGAGGCTGGAGAGCACGGAACCAAGAAACTACTTGAGCTAGGTTATTTGGGAGATTTGGCGATGATCCCTGAGCCGACAGAATTGAAATTGAATGGCCAGGGAGGTGTGGTGACGATGTGGATCACACTGCGGAGCCCCGAAACATTTCATGACGGGATCCGTGCTCGCATGATCCACGCTGGAGGTGGAATTCAAGGGGCATCTGCGATCGAAAAGATGGTGAAGATTATCGAGGGGTTGCAGGAGTTGGAACGATACTGGGCTGTCCAAAAAAGCTACCCGGGTTGTTCCCCTGGCGTCAATACCATTAATCCGGCCGTGATCCGAGGGGGTCGCAATCCCGCCTTCGTTGCCGACGAATGTTCACTCTGGGTGACAATCCATTTCCTACCGAATGAGCGGATAGAAGATGTCGAGAACGAAGTCTTTCAGGTGATCGATTCTGTGGCCAATGCCGATCCCTGGATGAGAAAGCATCGCCCTCTGGTGCAGTTTGGTGGGACATCGATGTTTCGGGATCAGGGTGAGATATTTCCAGCGGCCCAGATCCAAAAAGAGAATCCCCTGGTCCAGAACCTATTTCGCATTTACCAGGAATGTTTTGGAAGGCCAGCTGAAAGCACAGTCTGGCCATGCGTTTCCGATGCTGGCTGGTTTGCGGAAGCAGGAGTGCCATCCGTGATCTGCGGCCCGGGTCGCTTGGAAGAAGCCCATTCCATCAATGAAAAAATTGAGATCTCCCAGATTCTGGATGCCACCCGATTCTATGCATCCGTCGTATTCGACTTGTGTGTGAGGTGAACAATGACCCTTGATTTGATCGTCAATCTGATCTTCGCTACCTTAAATATCTTGCCAATTTACCTGATCGCGTCTCTGGGAGGGTTCCTTTCGCAACGAGTGGGTGTTTACGACATCAGCATGGAAGGAAATATGACCTTCGCTGCCGTGATGGGCATCATTGGGTTTTTTATGGCCGATTCCCCTTGGCTGGGCTTGCTGATGGGTTTTTTATCGGGAGCTTTTTTTGGCCTGATCCTGGCCACCTTGGCCGTGAAGTTTAACTTGGACCAAATCGTAATCGGTTTTGGCTTGTGGTTCCTCGGATTGGGATTGGCGAGTTTTTTCTACAAACTATACGTTCCATTCGATCAGCATACGGAAGGATTCCCTACGCTGGCTCAGCTCGTGGGCTACAAAGGAGAGTTGACCGGTTTTGCTCGCTTCCTGGAGCTGGATATCATCTTCTACTTGTCCATTGTCCTTTTAATCGTCGTATCAGTCGTAATCTATCGGACTCGGCTAGGCCTGCAAATGAGAGCGACGGGGGAGAATCCCTCGGCAGCGGACGCAGCCGGTGTGAACATCTTCCGCATTCGCTATTTCACGATCCTTGTGGGGGCGGGTTTGGTGGGGGTTGCCGGAGCGTATTTGGCGGTTGCATTCCTCCAGGGATTTACTTCTGGAATGGTAGCCGGTCGCGGGTGGATTGCGTTTTCGATTATCATTTTTGGACGTTGGAAACCTTCCAATATTTTTTGGGGATGCCTGCTTTTTGCGGGGATTAATGGTCTACAAGTCCGGCTCCAGACAATCGGTGTAACCATTCCCTCTGATTTGCTGACCATGGCTCCCTACATCGTAACCATTATCGCTCTGATCATCATCATGTCTCGGACTGGGCGATCCCGTGTTCCGTCCGCACTTGGAATTCCATACTACAGAGAGTAATGCAGAAAGGAGGTACTGACCACATTCAAACCAGAATCAAACAGAGCAGAACGATCAGAAGGCGGATCAAAATCAAAAAGAAGGAGAAATAAGGTAATGGGCAAAAAAGTATTGGTCTTGATAGTAACCCTGGGACTTTTCGCCACGATTCTTGCTGGATGCGGGGGCGGACAAACGCCTACCCCAACCACTTCCTCAGCGTCTCCCACCCCAACCCCGACCCCAACCCCAACAAGCAG
>JAPLHX010000147.1 GCA_026389415.1 Coprothermobacterota bacterium
GCCCACGACGCCTGGCCGCGCCCCTCCGGCTCTCGATACTCATCGCACACTATACAGGAAAGCTGGAATCCGCCCAGAACGAAATCGAATTCCCTCCGGACCCGCCAACGTGAACGTGCACCGCAATTACCGAATCCAATATAATATTTAGGGATGAGATCAAGCAGGAACCATTCGTCCGATCGTCAGAAACAAAAGGCAGAGGGAGACTTCTTCAGCCGGGTCTATCGCCTGGTAGCCCGTATTCCTCCCGGACAAGTGGCCACCTACGGCCAGATCGCAGCCATGTTGGGAAATCCTGGCGCGGCTCGCACGGTAGGTTGGGCCATGCAGGCGGCCGGCGAGGGGTTGCCCTGCCACCGAGTAGTGAACGCCTCCGGCGCGCTCTCTCCCCCGGAGGCGTTTGGTCCTGGTGTGCAGCGAGAGCGGCTGGAACATGAGGGGGTTTCGTTCCTTCCTAGTGGCCGAATTGACCTCAAGCATCATCTATGGAGCGGGGAAGGCGTAAACCTAGAAGGTGAGGTCAGCGGTTCCTGGTGAAACCTTGCATTTACCCGAAGATCTTTCCGCGTAGTCTCGCATGATCCCTAGGGTGAACACAGCTCGTCTGTGTTTGCGCCCATTTCGGCCAGAGGACGCCGCGCCTTTGTACCAGATCTTAGTCCAGCCGGGCGTGCTGCAATACTTCCCGGACCCTATGCCCCCTTCGTTGGAACGAGTGGAGCGCTTCATCGGAAAGCAATTGACCCAATGGCAGGAACGAGGGTACGCCTGGTGGGCCGTGCAGCCTCTGCAGACGGATCGCCTGGCCGGTTGGTGCGGTCCTCAATTCCTGCCGGAGACGGGGGAAACGGAAGTGGGCTATCTGCTGGGGCGGGAATGGTGGGGTCAGGGTTATGCTACCGAAGCAGCTCAAGCGTCGCTAAACTTCACTTTTCAGCAGTTTCCCTTGGACCAAATCATCGCCTTGGTACACCCGGACAACAAGGCTTCCATTCGCGTGATTGAAAAGCTGGGAATGAAATCCACCGGCCTGACTCCGTATTTTGGCGTGGAGCTGGAGCGATTCGTGCTGACCTGGCTGGCTTGGCAGAAACAAACCAAGGAGAAATAGGATGGAAAAGAAAACGTTTGGCTCCAAGCCGATTTTGTTTCCGATGCCGACCGTGCCCGGCAAGGAGAATCTTGAAGCGCCGCCTACCGACTAGGATGGCGATGAAGATAGCCGGCCACACCAAATCCAACCAAATAAAGAGTCATGGAAAAGATCGAGCGACAGTGTCCATCGACAGTCCGCGGCCTCAGCGCCTACCCCATAGAAAAAGCCAAGCTGGGCCAAGGCTCACCGACCAATCGGTGAAGAGGCTGCCGGCCAGGAGCTGCTCCCCTTCCCTGGCTGTATAGGCGGCGCGGAAGGAGCCGAGCGGCTCGCCGATGCGGCGGATGGCCGGTGGGACAACCAAGCGAGTGACCAAGCGGGCAAGACAGTAGACGAAGCGCGGCGCATCCCGCCGTAGGTCGAAGAATAGTAATTGGCCGCCGGGCCGCAACACCCGCCGAGCTTCGGCCAAGGCGGCGACTGGGTCGGGCCAGTGGTGCAGGGAAAGGGTGCTGACAAGGAAATCCACGCTGTCGTCGGAAAACGGCAGCGATTGGACGTCCCCGACACGGAAGGCCACTCGCCCGGCCAACCCGCTCGCCGCAGCAGACTCACAAGCCCGGGCTATCATTGGGGCGGCGATATCAACTCCGACCAAACGAACAACCGGATAGCGCAGGGCGATGGCTTCCACTAGCAACCCCGGGCCGCAGCCAACGTCGACCACCAGGCCGGAGGGCCGGTACTTGGCCAACCGGCGTAAGAAGATCCAGCGCAGGGCACGGAACTGGGGCATCCGGCTGAGCCGGGTGAAGCTCTCGGCCAGGCCTTCCTCCTCCAATCCTTCCAGGTTGGCCTGGCGGGGAGCATCGACTCGCCGCATCCCTTCCCAGACCGAGCAGACCAGAGCGACTAGCGCTACTCCAGCCAAGATCCACCGCCCCGCGTTGTCTTGACGGCGAAATTCCTGGTGACGCTCACGCTGTAGCAATTCCCCTTTGGGACTCATCTTCCCACCTTATAACCGCTTTGCCGTTCCACTCTCTCTACTCCTGGTTACTTGTTTTTTCCTCCCCTATTCTACCATGCCCATCCGCCATCTCAGGTTTTTCGTCGGTTGCGGTACATTGCAAGGATGCAGGGCTCAAGGATTCTACCCGACCCCCTTCCCACCCTCGCGGCAAGCTATCGTACACGGCGATTCGCCGCTTCTTTCGGCGAGATACGCAGCTACGAGGAATACGTCAAGTACTTCCCGGTCATCTCCTACCGAAGAATCACCGAGAATCCTACAGCCTATTTCCCGAACGATTTGACGATGTTCTTGCGGACACGTGGATTCACCGGGCCTCCCAAGCAAATCCCATACTCCGAGGTGATGCTTGAAGAGACCGCACAGCCGCTGGGCGACTGGATGCGCCGGTGGCTCTCCCCCGGAAAAAATGCCTTCAGTCTGGTCAGCCCGGCAGTGGAAGAGGTGACGACCACGAAGGGAACCATCCCCTCCTTCACCGCCTTGGCCAAACAATTGGAAACCACCGGACTGGCTATCCTGCCTGCAGAAACTCCCACTGACAACGCCTCATTCCTGGCCCTTTCCAAGCTGATCGTCCCCCAGACGGAGGCGCTGGTTGGCCCGGCAGCCCAGGTGGTGGCTTTCCTTCGTTTCATCGTCGCCCAGGGTAAAGCTGATCTGCTGCAACCACTATGTCATGCCTTTCTCACCGGGATGGCCGAGATCGGACGGCTTTTCACAGCGGAAGCCCGGCGCTTGGTCCCTCACTTGCAGGTTTTGGAATTCTACTCGGCCGCCGAGAGCCTCTTCGCCTTTCAGTCAAACCAGCCAGTCCATGGTGGAAACGAGGGCGGGTTGTCCTTCCAGGGTTCCGCCTGCTTCGTCGAGATCGAGACGGGGAAGGGGATCTTCCCATTGGCCGATGCTCGGCGCGGCGAGACCGGCAACCTGATCGTTTCCACCCAGGCGTTTCCCCGCTACCGCATCGGCGACTTTCTCCTCCACCTCGGCGAGGGAAACTGGCAAGTCCTGGGGAAAGATGGTCGAACGACGCGGCTGGGGTGGGCAAAAGATCCATGTAATCCCCGATCTGGACCTGGTGGTCGTCAGCACCGCCAATTCCCGCAACGCCAGTCAAGCGATCGATACGTTCGGTCTGCTGGAAACAGTCATTTTACCGGCGACAACACCCAGTCCTTAGGGTCGAGCGTTTTTCCAGGCAAGCACAGCTTCAGTTTCGAACCGATGGGACCTCATCTGGCTCGTCTACTGTATTCAAGACCCGGCTCTATCATTTCCCCGTTAAACTGGACCCCCAAACAACATCCAGCAAAGCGGCATCATGGTTTTCTAGCGTCTAGCTGTTTGGTTCGAGTTGGCTGGTTTTCTCAGTTTGCGAAGGAAAAATAATAGCAAGCCGGCGATGAGAGAACCGATGGTGCTGATGGCGAAGGTCAGCGGAAAAACGTAGAAAAAGAGGACATAGGTTACCGGCTCGGTAGGAAAGTATTGAAAAAGAAAACTGTGTAGGAAAAGGCTGGAGGGCCATCCAATCGCCGAAGCCCCGGCAGCGATCAGAAAAATCTTCAGGACAACATTCGCGTGTAGCATGGCAGCCAGGATCGCCAGCGCGATGCCAAATACAATCAGTGGAATGCCGGGGAACAGTTCAAACCGTCCGGAGTGTGCCCCGAAAGGAGTCAGTGGAACTATAAGAAGCAAAATGAGGCCTGCCAGGATCGCCCAGCAAACTTTGATGAATACTGCGCTCACGAAATGATTGTAGCGCGGAGGAAGGCGTATTGGATGATTTTCTTTCCCCAAACTTCACACGCCAAGAAAGGTTCTGAGTGGTTGGAACCGTCTACCCTGGCTAAATATGAAAATAGTGATGGCAATACTTACCAAGTATTTGATAAGTTTCCTCCTGACGACGACAATAGCCTCAGAAAAAAAACAGGAGGGCACGGAAATGGCAACAACGATGATGGAGCAGATGGAACGGATCACCCCCAGCAGCGCGAGCTGGATCACGATCGAGGAACGAGCGGCTCAACTGAAGCGAGACCTGCATCCTCTGCGCCCCGAGCGCCCCGAGCGCCGGACACAACTCACTGCCCGCCCCCAGGCTCCCGACTTCTCCACCTACTTCTGCCTGATCGCCCGGCCCCAGCAAGCATAAGCTCACCTCGCCGAATCCCTCCCCGGCACTGCCGGAGAGAACCCAAGGCACCCGTTTCCACCAGGGCGCCTTTTGGTTTGCCATAAAAAAAGCCCCCGTCCAAGTCTGCATCGAAATATGCGTGGACCAACGGGTTCCGAATAGTCGTAATCTCGGCTCAAGGGATTTGTGGGTTTTGGCTTCATTCTCAAGGGATACTTTCACCTGAAAAAGGGTGGGGCGACTTTCACTATTTAATCGGCACACCACAAGGTACCGAACACCGAGTGGAACGGCATGAGCTGGGTTTGTTCGAAACGGAAGAATTGCTGGACGCAATGCGCAAGGCCGGGTTGGAGGCATTTTTCGACCCACAAGGCCCCAGCGGCCGCGGTTTGTGCATCGGCGAGCAGAATCGCTTCTCGTGTGCTTTTGATTTGGAACCGCTGTAGATCATATCGTTTTTCGGTAAGCTGAGTGGTCTATCCTGGGCAACGGTTTACCTATCGACCGCTGTAAACTGATCCCTGATGTTCTGCTATTTGGAAAATAGCGACAGGCGGGGCTTTTTCACATCGATGGCCCGGGAGGGGCACATCTCCTGACAACAGAAGCAGCGGATACAATCCGGCTCCCGGAAGCGGATTCCCCGACCTTCCTCATAATTCAGACAGTGGGCAGGGCAGACTTCCACGCAGACCTTGCACCCGTCGCAAAGCCGGCGTAGAAATACGGGTCGGGGCAGCATCCAGCGTTTTCCTATGCGGTAGGCCAGATCGGGGATCCCTCCGCGCCCGACAGCCGGCAGACGGAAATGGGGGACCAGAATCTCGGCTGAAGATTCTCCCCGGATCTCCATCTCCAGGGGTTCTCCCTTCTGCAGGGACTGGTAGGTAGCCAGCACAGGTACCCGGGACACCGGCACGCCTAACAGGCGGGCGATGGCCGCATCCGTGGAGAAGCCGTCGGCTCCAGCCACCACCAAGCCCAGAGCGCGCGGAGTACCAGCGGAAGGACCATTCCCTTCCATCCCTACGATCCCATCCACTAGGTTCAGATCCGGCGGCCGGGCCCGGAAGATGTCGATTAAGATCTTGGCAAACAGCATCTTATCGGTGCCCGCCCGCAGGTGATAGCCCATTTTGAGCGTACCGGGGATCAAGCCAAACATGTTTTTCACAGCCAGGGTCAGCGTCATCAGGGCATGCGTCTTCAATTTGGGCAGATTCCAGATTCGGTCCACCTGGCGCAGGAGAGAACTACTGGGAAATTTCTTGTAGAGGACGCCCTGGGGGCAGTCCCGTGTGTCATCGGCCACTAGCTCGACCAGTTCTACCCGTTCCTGTGCTGCCACTTCAGCGTAGCCGTTCTTCTTGCAGGCGCCGAAGAACGAGACGTAGCCGGGGCTGTCGGCCACCACAATCCGGTGGGTGCGGGTTTTAGCCAACCGGATGACAGCTCGTAGAAAGGAAGGGTGGGTGGTTACCGCTCGTTCCGGTGCAGCGTCGTTGAGGCAACTCACCTTCAACATCAGGCGTTCACCAGACTTCAGAAAAGAATCCAAGCCACCCAACAAGTCCACGCTGTGCTGCAAAGCCGCCTGAACCATGTCCGGTTCGTAGCTGGAACAGCGGACCACGGCAACGGGTTCCATCATATTAATGGTGGCCATTCTATCACGGTTCGGCTGAGCTTGCCGATACTGGACGCATTTGTTAGATTGAGAAAAACACGATGGGAGAGAACTATCGATGAGCGCAAATCCAAATCCTGACCCTGGCTCCTCGCAGCCTCCGGCCGGGTCGCCGCAACAACCAACCTACAGTCAGACCCCACCACAAGGGCAACCGCCGTATTACCAAGGGCAAACACCGCCGCAGCGGCAGGCACCACCTCCGCGCCATTCCCACCGCCCGGATTTCGTGCTGCCCCTACTGCTGATCGCCGTTGGCGTGTTGTTCCTGTTGAACCAATTTGGCTACAACATTAACTGGGCGATTGTCTGGCCGATTCTGCTGATCGTGCTCGGTGTGGGTATTATTTTTAGCCGTGGGCGCACACCCGGCTGGGTAGTGGCCATCCTGGTGATTGTAATCATCGCAGCCGTCGTCTTCACTGTATTGCCCAATGTAATCCCCGGCTTTCCCAACTTTTTCGGCGGATCGTCGATGCAATTAGGTGAACTTACCACCAACACTGTTCGCGCCAGCCAAACGGATCTTGGTAGTGCTAAGACCTTACGCGTGCAGATGGATGGCTCCATTGGTTCCTTCGCCCTCCGCCAGGATGCTACGCTGGGCAGCACCGCCGTGCAATTGGTGACCACCAGCAACATCAAGGATTTGGCTGCGCCCACCTTGGCTTCAAGCGGTAGCGCCTACCAGGTGTCAATACCTGCCCAACCTTGGAATTGGCTGATCGGTTGGACAATGAACTGGAACAATGTACGCCTGGATCGCGACCTGGCCATCAACAGTACCTTGCCGCTCGACCTGCAACTGGGTGTGACATCAGGTAAGGTAGTGTTGGACACGAGTGCCAACCCGATCGATCGGCTACAACTGAAGATGACCTCCGGCGAACTGAATTTGAACGCAGGCACCAAAGCTTCTCTTCTGTCACCCGACCTCGTCTTTGACTTCACCAGCGGCGTCGCCAATGCCTCGAACTTGGGCTTCACCAACTTCGCCAGTCTGGACATCGGCTTCACGTCCGGCAGCGGCCGTTTTGCATTGCAGGGGCTCACGGCCGGTTTGCACCGAGCTTCTGTGCACATTACTTCTGGCGACATCCGGTTGTTGGTTCCGCAGAGAATTGGCTACCGCGTCACCACGCACCGCACATCCGGTTCGATTCAGGTGGACGGTCGTTCCTATTCGGACGAAAATTACGAATCGCCCAACTATGCCTCCGCGGTCATCAAGCTGGATCTGGACCTGAGGGTCACTAGCGGCAGCGTCTCCGTCGATCTGACCGACACCTTTTAGCGTAGACGGTTGGTGAGCATCCAGCTCCATTACGTGCTTGAGGTGGGTCCACAAGACCAAGCCATAAACCAAGCCCAGACCAAGGTCTTGGGAGCAGCGCAGGAATATTTGAATTGGCTGGCCGGTCACGGGGAGACGATCCTGGACGGAAAGCCAGAGTTGGTTTGCGCAGAAGTCGTTCGCTCGCGGGAAGACAAGCGTCAGGGAAGGACATCCGCCTTTTTTCAAGCTGACGCGGAATCTGTCAGTACGGAAACCTTGGACCGTTGTCTGCGCTTATTGAACTGGTCGCGCCAAGACTTGTTGCAGATTCTGGAACCCTTGCCGCTGCAGGCGTTGGCCTGGGGGTATCTTGGTAGGAGCGATTGGACCATCAAGACGATTTTACAGCACATCGCCGGGGCGGAACGCTGGTACCTGACCAAACTTTGGCCCCATTTGCCTGAACTGCCCCGCTCCCGTACACCGCAGGAACGGCTAGAACGGGTGCGCGCTGGCTCTGCAATTTCTAACTGCTGCACCCTCTGCCGAACGATCGATTGTTGTGCGGGTGCCCGACAGCGCGCGCTGGAGCCTGCGCAAGGTTCTACGCAGAATGCTGTACCACGAGCGCTATCATTTGCGCAAGATCGAGGAGATCCTGAACGGCCGGGCATAAACAATCCGATAGATTGTTTCGTATGTACGAACACAACCCATCAAACGAGGAGGATGCATTGATGTCGTACCAAGCAAAAGATTATACGACCCTTGTGGGCATGGAGGGATTTTCGGAGGCCTTGCTGAAGAATCATTTTACCCTCTATAACGGCTATGTGACCAACAGCAATAAACTGCTGGAAACCCTGGCGGCGATGCTGGCAGATGGCAAGCAGTCCCTGCCCGAGTACGCGGAATTGAAGCGCCGTTTCGGTTGGGAATTCAACGGAATGCGCCTGCATGAATACTATTTCCAGAACTTGGGCGGTGATGGGACATTGGCTCCCACCTCACCCCTCGCCCAACAGTTGGTCGCCCAATTCGATTCCTACGAGGCCTGGAGGAAGGACTTCCTGGCCACCGGTGGGATGCGTGGCATCGGGTGGGCAATCCTCTACCAGGACCCATCCGACGGAAAACTGATCAACTGCTGGATCAACGAGCACGACGGCGGCCATCCGGCGGGGGGAAACCCGATCCTGGTGATGGATGTATTCGAGCACGCCTTCATGCTGGATTACGGCACCAAACGGGCTGACTACCTGGAAGCATTCCTGCGCAAGGTCTCTTGGACGGCGGTGGAAAAAAGACTGAAATAAGGAGAATGACAAAATCAATGGACCGGCGCAATATGCCGGCTTTAAAAGTGAGGTAGCTCTATCGGATCGATACAGCTCCGACAGGGGAAAGGTACCCCCTAGAACCAGTGCACTCGTTAAGCAGCAATAACTCCATTTGGATCGCACTTGACCTTCGCCCAGATTTGAATGCACACGAAGAATCCAGGCCGTATTCTACGGAATAGAAGGATTCGCGACCCATGGTCCCCATCCTGTCTAGCGGTGGCTCAGTCGAGCATCCAACACTTCTGTTACAATAACGAGAAATAGGCGGGGCCCATAGCTCAGCGGTAGAGCGGCCGGCTCATAACCGGTTGGTCCTTGGTTCGAATCCAGGTGGGCCCACCATGGATGGAGCAGCGTGGAATCACTGGATCGATTGTTCAAGCTTCAGACCATAGATTTGGAACTCCAAGTCAAACAAGAGCAGCTCAAGCGGTTGATGGCTGAACACCCCGATCCGGGGCTGGAGGAGGCACAAGCCTGTCTTTCGAACAAGGAAGGCGAACTCCAGCTTCTGCGGCGGGACATGAAGGATCGCGAGCTGGAGATTGAAACCTACAGCGAAAAGATACGCAAGCTAACGCGAGAGATGAACGCCGGTAGGGGGGGAGCCAAAGAACTGATGGAGAAGCAGTCCGAGCTGGATTCCCTCAAACACCGCAAAGGGGAGTTAGAGGACCGGCTTCTGGAGATGATGGAACGGATGGAAGCACTCGTGCCGGAAGTGACTGTAGTCCAGCACGACGTCCGACAACGCCAACAGGACCAATCTCTGCAACAGGACGGCCGGCAGCAGGAGATCGCTTTGCTGAAGGACGAGATCGCTAAACTGCAGGAACGGCGGGAGCCAGCCGCGGCGAGCGTCTCGCAGGAATTCCTAGTCCAATACGAGGATGCGCGCATCCTGTTGCTGGGGAAGCTGGTGGCCCTGGTCCAGAGAGACCGCTGCGGTGGCTGCGGCATTCAATTGGCCTCTCGGATCCTCTACGTCTTGCGCACGGAAGATCCTTTGCTGCAATGCGAAAATTGCGGTCGCTACCTCTACAAAGGTTGCCCGTGACATGAGTCGGGCGCCCAATCTCCTTTCCCTGCTCCGACAGCGAAACCCGTCGTTGTTGTGGCTAGGACAATTGGTCTCCTCCATCGGGGATAATTTTGAATACATTGCCCTGTTAGCCTTGGCCTATAAAATCTCCGGTGGGTCGGCGCTAGCCACCGGGGGCACCATGGTCTCATTCACCATTCCCTTCGTGCTAGTCTCCATTTTTTCCAGCGTTTTGGTGGACCGCTGGGATCGGCGGAGAACGATGCTAGTCGCTGACATCGTGAGGGGTGTAATCATCCTGATCCCGCCTTTGTTATTTCTGTGGGGTCGGTTGGAGCTGTGGCATCTTTACCTCTATTCCGCTCTCTACGGTGCCACCACCCCCTTCTTTAACAACGCCAACGCTGCTCTGTTGCCTTCGCTGGTAAAACCGGAAGAATACCAAGCTGCGAATTCCCTGATGCAAACCTCAATCCAGATTGCCGGCATCATTGGTCTGGCCATGGGGGGGGTGGTGATTGCCACCATAGGCATCGCCAACGCCTACTTTCTCGATTCCTTCTCCTTCTTCTTTTCCGCCTTCACCATTTTCCTGATCCGAATCCCGCGGGTAATCAAGACCGCGGTAGAGCCACAGCCAGCCGGGGATAACCCATTGCCGTTCCTACGCTCCTGGTGGCAGGATTTTAAGGAAGGGCTCCACTTCTACCGGGTGGAGCGGTCGTTGTTGTGGTTGCTGCTGGTTTTCTCACTCGTGAACTTCGCTTTCGGACCTGTCTCCTTTTTGTTGATGCCGCTGGCAGAACAAACGCTACAGGTGGGAGTAGAAGGTTTTGGATGGATTTTAAGCGTGCTCAGTGTTGGCTCTTTGCTGGGAGCGCTGTTGATGGGTAGCATCGGCGCGGTGCGCCACAGGCTGGCCTGGATTTTTCCACCGATCCTGGTCATCGGAATGATGACTATACTACTGCCGCTTGTACGGATCTTTCCCTTCAGCTTAAGCTTTGCCTTCTTCATCGGATTTTGTCTGCCAGTGGCCAACATCACTTCCAATACCATCTTTCAGGAACGAACACCGGACAACTTGCGTGGCCGCGTGTTCGGTACCCGCAACACCATCGCCCAAGGACTGACCCCGCTATCGATGATCTTAGGCGGTATCCTGGCCGATGCCGTGGGAGTGCCTTTAACGTTCGCTCTTTGCGGCGCTTTGGCTCTGTTGGCCGTTGTTCCCGGCCTTTTCGTTCCGGCAATAAAATCGATAAACTTGAGACCCAATGCGGAAGTGAACATGCCAGTGGAAGGAGACCCCCAATGAATCGTAAGGCCTTCGGAGCCGTCATCGCCCTGTTGATCGCGGGGGCGATCGTCGCCCTATTCTTTCTTCTGCGTCCTTTCTTCGCCGGAGAGAATATCCTCAATCCGGTATTGCTG
>JAPLHX010000164.1 GCA_026389415.1 Coprothermobacterota bacterium
ACCCAGACCTTGCAGCACCGTGGCCATCTTCTGGGCCGTCTTGCCGGGGCTGGCAAAGTCCGTCCCGAACCCCGCGGCGTTGAATACCTGCCCCCAACTGGTGGTCGGCAGAATCTCCGTTCCGGTCATCTTCACCACCGCCATGTTGGCGCCCAGCTCCAGCGTGAAGCCCGTCTGGACGATCTTCATGTCCGCCACCCCGAGGGCTGCTTTCACTTCTTTGTAGATTGCGTCCACTGTTGCCGAGGGCAGCCCCTGGAACTTCGTCCCGCTGGTGCTGGGCGTGGGTGGAACAGACGTAGGCGTGGCTGGGCCTCCTCCGGCGCAGGCACTCAACAGCAGCGCGACCCCCAACAGACAGACGATCGCTTTTCCGATTCTCATGCTTGCCTCCTTTAGGTGTCTCTCCAGGGACTCATCTCTCCAGGGACGTTGTTCAATTGTCAACTAACTCGGTGTCTCTCCAGGGACGTTGTTCAATTGTCAACTAACTCGGTGTCTCTCCAGGGACGTTGTTCAATTGTCAACTAACTCGCAATAACTCGCAAAGATACCTTCCTTGCGATATGAGCTGACGCCGGAGATTCCCGCTATTCCCTTGATGAATCAAACGCTCAGAGAAGATGATACCCTCACCAAGCACGCACCCCTTCTCACTGCTGACAACCAAACCATCTTCATAGGAGGAGAAGATACCGCTGGATCGCACGTCTCGGAAGGCCTCCCCCTTTTTTTCGCTAGCGATCGACCACTCCTTCAAACAGAGAGGCCCGGCATGCCATGCCATGAGGTGCTCCCCAACCTGGCGGATCATGGCCTGCGATCAATCACCGGGCAGCAACCCCCGTTGGTTAGCAATTGAGCAACGGTCCGGAGTCTCACATTGAGCAACATCCCTGAGTCTCGCAGAAGATAGCCCAGCAGAATGAGCTACACAGCACGACCATCCGTAGAATCATGATGAAATGCTAAATCTAAAGACCTGGCCCCATTTTATGGCAGAACCTGTTTAATGGCATCGATCACGACTTGTGGTTTGACCAATTGGATGAAGTGAGTTGTCCCTTCCGCAGTAATGTGCGTCCCTCTGGACGATTGTCCCGCTATCTCTCGCTGCAACTCGCGCATTACCTTGTCCGCTTTCACTGATAGTTCAGGCGTGGTGGCAAGCTCCAGGGTCGCGCTTGAACTTATGACAACGAGAGGAATATTGCCCAGCGAAGTGATCTGCTTGTCTCTTACTCCGGCAAAACTGGCATCCATGCTTGTCGTTTCCGAAATCACTGTTTCCCAGAAAATCGACTTGTTCCGTAAAACAAAGGAATACTCGGCCTGCTCTTTTACCGGCAGGTTAGAGTTGATCAGCGCGCTTATCTCTGCCTCTGTCAGTGATCCGCTGGCGGCCTTGGTGGCAAAATCGGAAAGCCTTTTCAAGCTCGAGCTAACCGCTGCGTCCATTGATTGCTGAACCGCGATTTCCTGGCGCGTTTTTTGCTCTTCATGCCCCGGATCGACCAGCACTAAGCCGATGACTTCGCTTGAATAAGTGTAAGTGAAGAGACGTGCCAAGACACCGCCTAGCGAATGGCCGACAAGAATATAAGGAGGAGCTATTCCCGCTTTTTGCAGTAAGGCGTGAAGCTCCGCGACTTCAGTCGTGGCAAGCCGCGGATAAGGGCTGGCTTCGCTCCAACCGAGGCCGGCGCGATCATAGGTGCACACTCGCTGCGTGCGGGCGATCTCCGGGGCCACCAAAGCCCAAGTGAGGGAGAAATCTCCCGATCCAGCTATCATAATGACTGCCGGGCTGCCGGAACCGCTGCACTGCAGATGCAGTTTGTAGCCGCCAATATCGTACAGCTCGCCGGGGGGCGGGAAATAGTCTGTCTGCGCGGCATTGCTGCAGCCTGCCGCAAACAATATAAGTATCAATACAATGGAGAGATAACAACGTTTCATTTAAAAAGTCTCGCCTCGCCGGCCTACGTTCGGTACCGCTCTAACCGCCAAATACAGGGAATCCGATCCGGGACGCCTGTGAACGCCGGCGCGAATCGAGTTAACGGATGTAGGCGTTCAATAAGGTGAAGGTCCCGTCCACCCGGTCGGGCACACAACGCAGCTTCCATCCTTTCCAAGGCGATTCACTCCAGATGAACGGCTTTCCGTCGATGATGGCCGTCCCAAACTTCATCCAGAACGTCTTCACCGGGGAATTGGTGTCCAGCACACCCTTCAACTGGAAAGCCTGCTGCACCATGGAAACGGAGATCGCCTTGGCATCCACCGCGCCGTCGGGGATCGTCTTGGGGGCCGGTGTATCGCCGTAGCCGAGATCCCATCTGCCATAGATGGACAGCGGATTGGCAGGGTCGGTGTAAGTGATCAGCGCCTTGGCGGACTCGATGTCTTTCACCGATCCGATCATGGCCAGGAGTTGGCGCAAGCGGGCGGGACGATTGTCTTCCGACTTGAGATCCTCCCGGATCTGGTAGGAAGCGGGGTAGTTGATCCCCAACAGAACGTCCGGTTGCACCATCCGATCATCGTAGGAGAGGTTCAGACCCGCGGGCTTGGTGGTGACCGCAATGCCGCCACGGCCGTCCGGCTGGTAGAACACGAACCCCTTGTACGACATCTCCACCAGGCCGATCTCCTTGGTCTTGGCGTCCACCACCATGTAGCCGTTCAGATAGGTGCCGGACAGCTCCAGCGAGATGTAGGCGAAGAACTGGTCCAGCGAGGCGGCGAACTGCTCCGCCAGCGCGGCTCGCCAGAACATCCAAAGCGACTTCACTTGGGGTTCCGTGTGGGAGTAACGATGGGTGGTTTCATTGAAAATAATTCCCTTGTTGTTGTAGCCGAAATCGACATCGGAACAGAGATAGCCCGGACCGCCGAGGTTGGTGGCGAGGTAGTCGCCGTTGATCCAGAGGGTCAGCGCCTGGCTTTGGTCCAGGAAGGAGTTCCAGTTGTTGTGGGCCAGGAATATGTCGTCCGCCGTCCTCACCACGAACGCGGAGCATTTGCGGGGCCGGTCCCCGCTGACGACGTCCGGTGGACGCTGCGCCACTGTCGTCCCCTTGGAGGGAAGCGTCACCACCTGGGAAGCGAAATCGGGCAGCACGTAAAGGATATCTTGATAAGCGTTGACGAAGTAGAGGTCCAGGAAGGTCAGCGACGGCGTTTCGTAGCCCACCGTCATCTCCGCTGGGGAGAACTTGGGCAGCCAGGAATCGTCGAACGCCAGGGCCGCCGGTTGATCCTGGATCGCCCCGTGATAGATGCCGACCAACCGGTACACCAGTCGCCGCAGGTTCTTGCCGACTTCCGAGGTGCTCTGGCGGCCCATGTACGCCAGCGTGTAGTCCCAGTTGAGCTGGAGGGTCTTTTCCGCCAATGCCAACTCGTCCTTCGACGGCGGGATCTGTTTGGGATACGCGTGCGCCGGGTTCAACAGGTAGGCGCTGTCCCAGGAATTATCGCGCGCGGCGACGATCTGCTCCCGCTGCAACTTGCCCTGGATGAACCCCGCTTCGTATTCCGCCTTGTAGGGATTGGGATCATTGGAGACGATGGCAGTGTTGACGATGTTGTTGATCGTTTCCATCACGCCCTGCGTATCCGGGTCGAGCTGGCAACGGGTGAAACCAGATGACGAACCGACCACGCAGGAAGCCAACAGCAGAACAACCACGAGCAAGCCCAATGGAATGATTTTGCCTCTCATCTTGCGTTTCATCTTCCTCTCCTTGGCCAATTCATTGGGGCGAGAGAGACGGTGCGGTTCCCGTGGGATCGCCCATAGCCGAAGCATCCCCCTCTAATGAGTAAGATGCAAGGGCTGCGCAGGCGGGAGATCTGTGACGATCGTCTTTTTTTGCTACCCATCGCCGTCCTGACTCTTACCAAACGAACGCTGATTACCCCATTTTTCCGTCTTGGAATTCGAAAATAAAGTAGCCTTGTATCATTGGAAATGGGGACTGGCTCGTTTTCTGCCTTTCGAAAAAGTGCCTGTACACCGCCCTTTTTACTTTTGCTTTGCCGTTATCTCGTCACTCGAAATTCGTAATTCGTAACTCGCAACTCCCTTCCCTGTCCCCTTTTTGTCCCTAGTATCCCCTCAGGTACTTGACGGCGTACTGGAGCTCGACATCGGTCCCCGCCGCAAAGGCAAGCACGTTTTCGAGCGTTTTCGGCACGCGGAGATTGGGGGTCACACCGCCGCTCCCGTTTCTGCTGTCCAACTGGATCACCCCGTAGTGATCGACGGAGCGGCCAAAGGGGTACTGGATTGAGTATCCCCCGGGCATCTTGATCTCGCCCCCCGTCATTCCAAAAGAGCCGTTCGTGCCGTGGAACCCGAGCACCCTCCCGTTCGGAAGCCGCGAGATGCCCATCGGTGGACCTTCGCCGGAGCTTGTCGTGGAGGGATTGACCAGGACTACCACCGGCCCGCCGTAGTAAGGTGCCTGAGGTGCGATGGAGATGTTGTCCACAATCGGATCGGGACCGACCTCGGAGGCGGTAATCCGCAGGAACCGGCCGTTTCGTTTGTCGAAGTATTCCTGCTCTTCGTAGAAGGCAGGGGACAAGGTGAAGAAGCCGCACATGTCGGCGGCAAGCTGGTCCGAGCCGCCGTAGTTGCCGCGCAGATCGATGATGACCCCGGGTACGCCGGCCGCAACGAACGAGGTGATCGCCTCCCGGAACTGCTGGTAGACCCCCGTAGGGTATCCGCCGGGATTTGACAGATCGAGCTCCATCCTGACAAGGACATAGCCGTAACCTTCCGGCAGGATCCGATAGTCGACTTGATCCGAGAGATCCGGCCGCGCTGCGAAGTTCAACAGGGAAAAGGACTGTCCTCCGTCATCGACTGCCGTCAAAGTGGCCGTTTGGGAACGCGTAGAACCGGGATTTTTGAACACGACCGGAACGCTTGTGCCGACAGGTCCCCGGGCAAGGAGTCTGACCTGCTCCAACCGATAGTGTTCCAGCGAGGCTTTGGGGTTTTCGTTCCCTGCGGCACCCGTCAAGGCCTTGAAAGGGATAGCGCCCACATCGATCTGTCCGATAGCCGTTTTTACCGGCTGCCCTCCCCAGGTGATGATCTCGGCACCTGCAGCGATCCCTGCCGAATCGGCCGGTCCCTCTGGGATCACAGCGGCCACGATCACCCGCCAATCATCCAGTTCGGCGGCCGCCATCCCAAACCCTCCACCCGCCAGCTTTTTTCCAAGAGCCGTGAGCACTGCGGTGTTCTCTGCAGCCAGGCTGATATGGCTGTCGGGGATCGAGCAGACATACTCGTGCAGGGCAAGGTAATAGGCTGTTTCGTCACCAGCGGCCTGGGCTTGCGCAATTCGCGGCAAGAATCGGCTGTAGAGGCCAGGCCAGTCCACACCCTTCCAGTCGCCGAAGGCGTATTCGTGCGAGAGCTTGTCGTGGGCGGCCTGGAAGGCGTCGGTCCAGGCGAGTGCGCTGTAGTCGGCCGGATCGGGGTAGGTGAAACCGATCCTGGGATCCGCAGTGGTGTCCGTTCCAACTCCTCCCAAACAACCGGAAACGAGGAACAGGGCAAGGCACAACAGGACGAGAAGAACGGATTGCACAGTCTTTTTCACGTGAAGGACCCTCTTTCGCTTTTCATTGGCAGTCCTCCGGGACAGACACCCAAAAAGGGGACCCTAAAAGGAGGACAGGCTACTTTACAGTGGCTCCCAGAGCCATATCTTTCTTGTCATCCTGAACCGTCCACCTCTTGTCATCCTGAAGCGTCCTTTGCTGAAGGATCTGGCCTTGAGCCTGCAACCAAGACGAACTGCCAGATTTCTTCGCTCTGCTCGAGGACAGGCTCTCGTCGCGGAGTTTACCCTTGAGCGAAGCGAAGGGCTCAGGGTGACGAGTGTCGCCACGGCAAGATTCCATCGCTTTGCTTCACTCTGCTCGAGGCAAGATGCTTCACTGCGTTCAGCATGACATAAAGAACGTCATCCTGAGCCGGCTCTGCGAAGGATCTGGCCTTGACTCGTTCTTGTCATCCTGGTACGCTAAGGAACTAGAAAGGGGATAGGCTACTTTTTTTCTCCTGCCAAGCCACTGATTTCTCATTTCTTACGGATCTCCCATCCCAACGTTCCCAGTCTCTTCTGCGTAGCGAATCGCCCTTTCAAGATCCTTCTCCAGAGGTCGAAGGTCCTCTTGGATTGTCTTCCAGAGAAACTCCAGGCCTACCCCGCAGTAGTCATGGATCAGGCGGTCTCTTGGGGCAGCCATCTGCCTCCACGGGATCTCGGGGAAATTGCGCTGGAATACCGCAGGAACCTTCTTCGCCGCTTCTCCAAGGACTTCCAGAGTGTGAATGCCGGCAATGCTCATGCCATGACCACCTCACCGAGGATACGTTCTCCAATGTGTTTCTTTAGCGTGCTGCGCAAAACGAGGTCCACCTTTCGCCCCATGGAGCGGCTAAGGGTATCTTCCAACTCAACCAGCAGGAAAAGGCTGATCGGCTGATCAAATTCCGCCAGTAAATCTAGGTCGCTGTCGATCTTACCTTCTCCGCGCACGAAAGAACCGAAAACCCCCAGGCCTTTCAGATGATATTTTTGGTGTAAATCCGGAAGCAGTTGTCGGATCTTGGCCAGGACATTCTCCAGCTCTTTCGATTCCGATGGTCGATCTCTTTATTCTCGCATCGCCTCATTCCTTTGCTTGCTCTGGTTTACGCAGCGGGTTCTGTTTTCCCCTATTCTAGTCCGACAGTGGAACCATCGGCCAACCGGCTGTGATGACTGCTAATTAATGGTTGTGCCCAATTCTCCAGCAGGTACGACCATCCGCAGAATTAGAAAAAAGTGCTAAAAGTAAGACCTGACCCCCGTCTTTCCATCTTTCTATTTGATCTGCCGCAACACTGCCACCAGCAGGTCGTACACCTTCGGCACACCGGCCACCTCCAATCGCTCGTCCGGTGAGTGGACGTCCAGGATCGTGGGGCCAATCGAAATCATGTCCAACCCAGGGTATTTCACCCCCGCCACGCTGGTCTCCAGCCCGGCATGGATGGCAACGACCGCCGGCGCCACGCCGAACAACTCTGTGTACGCTTGCTGCATCAGCGCCAACAACGCCGAATCCGGGTTGGGCGGCCAACTGGAGTAAGCACCGCCCAACGTGACCGTGGCACCGGCTAGTTCGAAGACGCTGACGAAGCGCTGCGCTTCGTCGTCTCGCGCCGAGTCCAGCGCGCTGCGCACGTAGACGCTGGCGGCAAACTGCCCGTCGCCAATGGTCAGGATGCCGATGTTGCCGGAAGTTTCCACCAGTCCGGGTATGGCGTCGCTCATGCGAAACACGCCCTGCGGAGCGGCATAGACCGCGCCGATCAGTGCCCGTTGTGCTACCACCGCCATCACCTTCGACGGTAGGCCGGTCGGTGTGACGGTCACGACCAGCTTGGGCTCGGTTGCCGCCAACTCGTGCGCTACCGTGGCGCCAAAGTCATCCATGTACTTGCCGAATGCATCAGCCTGATTCGACGGCAGGGCTACGATCGCGATCGTCGTGCGCGGAATCGCATTGCGTTGGTTGCCGCCGACCAAACCGGCCAGGCGCAGGTCGAACTCGGCGGGGGTATTCCACAGCAGCCGCGCCATCAGTTGATGCGCGCTGCCCCGCCCCTTGTCGATGTCGGCGCCGGAATGGCCACCGCGTAAACCGTCGACGGTGATCTGAAGTCCGGTCATGCCGGCCGGCGTCGCCTCCTGATTGTAGGTCGCCTGGGCTTCTACATAGACGGCTCCCGCGCTGCTGATGAGGAACTGGCCTTCGACTTCGTTGTCCACGTTGATGAAGAACTTACCGTGCAGCGCATCCGGCGCCAGGGCGTTGATGCCGGTAAAACCGTCTTCCTCATTGACGGTGAAGAGCGCTTCCAGGGGTCCGTGGACAACGTTGCCCGCCTGCAAAAGCGCCATGATGATGGCCACGCCGATGCCGTCATCCGCGCCCAACGTCGTGCCGTCGGCATGCACCCAACCGTCCTCGACATAGGCATGGATCGGGTCAGTTAGAAAATTGTGGGTGGAAGCGGCTGTCTTCTGCGGCACCATGTCCATGTGCGCCTGGAGCACGACGCAAGGACGGCTCTCCATGCCCTTCGTCGCCGGCTTGTGGATGATCACGTTGCCGGCATCCTCAACAACGGTCTCCAGCCCCAACTTGCGTCCAAAGTCAGCCATAAAAGCTGTGGCCTGCTCCTCATGGTGCGAAGGACGTGGAACCTGGGTCAGGTCATAGAAATTCTGCCAAACCGAGGGCGGTTGCATCGCAGTCCGCGCATCGAGTAGCGGGACGCGGCCGGTCACGCCGCTGGTGGGCGTTTCGGAGGGGGTTACCACGGTCGCTGCCGGATCGTAGATCGGTACAAATTCTATCGGTACCGTGGCGTTGGCCACATCCAGCAACTGCTGCAGGTCGGGCCCGATGTAGGAGTACTGGTCGATGAACGCTTTGGCCGCCGCAGCGTCGCCCTCGCCCTCGATGGTGAGTAGCTTGATTGCCAGATCATTGACGGCCTGGGGCATACGCGCCATATCGACGCGGAACTTGCCACTCGTCGGGTCGAGACTCAGCGCACCTTGCTCGACAAAGTAGTTCCAGGCTGCCGAGCGGATCACACCGTAGGCCGAGGCCGGACCAAAGCGGGCCGAGCGCAGCGCCTCGGAGAGATAACCAGCATAGTGCGCTTCCAATGGGGTGTCGATGATGCCATGCTCACGCAGGTAGACAACATTGTTGAGGCCGGCAATGTCGGCCTTGCCCTCCTCGATCGGCGAATAGAACTCGCCCAGGGCTTGCCTTATGGTGATCTCCTCGCCGTCCTTGACCACCGTGCGTGGCCCCAGCGAATGGGTGACCTCGTGCATGAGCAGCCAGTTGAAGTAACCGTCGGCGCTGCTCCAACCGTTCACTTCGTCGTCCATGATGGCGGCCAACAGCGGACCGAGTACAATCCGGCGCCGTGTCTCGACGAAGTTGCTCATGATGACTTTCTTGGCACCCTTGGCCTCCCACACCAGCGGGTCATTGGGCAGGCTGAAGGCGACTCCCTCCATCACGGATCGCGCCTGGCCGCTGCGGCGTACGTCATTGGCCAGTTCGATCGGCGTTAAGGTGCCCGCCTGATCGGGACGGAATTCCGGCGGTACGGGCAGGTTGGCCTGCAGCTCTGGCACGGCAGCCTTGAATTTGTCCAACTGTGCGCCGGCGGCGCGGTCCACCACCAGCACGTTGGCCTTATAGAACGTCTTCTGACCGGTGAGTTGGTCGTCGTAAGTTTCGTGGGGGCCGATGCTGACGTCGAGGTTGGCGTCCACATCGAGCCAGGCCACGTTGGCGTCAAAGTAGTCGTCGGTGCGCAGTGCCTGGGCTTCCAGCCGCAGATAGGTGGCAAGCGATTCGTTCTGGCTCAGCGCGGCGGCCTCCTCCAAGAGGGCAGCGGCCGGCTCCACGTAGGCGGCGTAGACCACGTGATAGGGTGTTGTCACCAGCCGCTCCCCGTCGCGCCGGACAACCGTGAAGGGTGAGAGCAATGCGTCCTTTTCGTCGGGGTGTGCAGCGAGGTAGGCGTCCAACTCCGTTTTGCTCAGGTCGGGTGGATAGACATAGCCGCCGGCCGGCCGCGGCAGATTCCCGGCAAACGGGATGAAATTGTCAAAGCGATCCCAGCGGCCATAGTTGGCGTCCACCATCAACCGCGCTGCCTGGCTTGCCGGATCACTTCCCGTCAGACCGGCGAGCAGCACCTGCCCCTCCGGGTCGACCTGTTGCCAAAAAGCCGCATCCATATAGGCGGCTGCCTGGATCAGTTTCTCCACCACCTGCACTTCCCAGGGGGCCAGCTTGCCAGATTCAAACGCCGACATGTCGATCGGCTTCAACTTGGCGGCGCGCTGGGCGATATCCGGGGCAAAAGCGGTTGACGGCGTAATGCCGGCAGACGGTGTAGGCGTAATGCTGGTGGACGGCGTAATGCTGGTGGACGGCGTCTGTATCGGCCCACTGCAGCCAACCAGCAGTGACAAAATGAGCAATCCAATGGAAGCAATCTGAATCGTTTTACGGAACTGCATAGTGTCCTCCTTTTTTCTCATTACGAGTATTTTGCCAAACCCATTACTGAATAGAAAAAGGGGACAAGCTACTTTATTTTCTTCACATTGCCGCCCTGACTTGCGGAACATACGTTGGATGGGGCTAACGGCAGCCGCACCCGGACGGTGGTTCCCTGACCGGCTCGGCTCTCCAGCCCCACCGACCCTCCATGCGCCTCGGCGATCATCTTGGAGACATAGAGGCCCAAGCCGGTGCCCTGCACGCCAGACTTCACCGCTTCGGGAGAGCGCTGGAAGGGTTGGAAGAGAAAAGCGATCTCCTCGGATGCAATCCCTGGCCCCTGGTCGCTGATGGTTAGACAAGCGCGATCGCTCTCCAGGGACGTGTGAAGGCTAATCAACCCTCCCCGGGGGGAGAATTTGACGGCATTGATGACCAGGTTTTCCACTAGACGGCTAGTCGCTTCCCGATCCAGGTAAACTGCGGGGAGTTCCGCCAGGGACAGCTCGAAGCGCAACTCTTGATGGGCGGAGAGGCCTGCCGTTTCCGCCAATACCCCACGTACCAAGCTATTCAAGTCGGATGGTTCACATTTCAATTGCATCCCTATCGTTTGTGTTCGTTGGCTGTCCACCAGGTTGTCGATCAGCCGGCGCAGGCGAGCCAGGTTGTGTGACCACATCGCTTCGTACTCGGGCGTCCTCCGTTCTTTCTCGGCCAGAGGAAGCGTCTCCAGGATCTCCCGCGAGGCGGCTAGGCTCATCAGAGGCGTCTTCATCTCGTGAGAGACGGCAAAGAGCAGATCGGTGCGGGCTTTCTGGATGGCTTCCTCTACCTGGCGCTGTTCGGTGATGTCAAGGATGATGGAGAGCGTCCCGCTGACCTGGCCCCGGCTATCGTATTGCGGTACGGAGGAGATCAACAGGCGACGACGCGACCCGTCCGGCCGGAGGATCGTATTCTCGTATTGACTGCTTTCTTCGTTCCGGCATCGAGAAATCTGTCGGTCGACTGCTTCGTGCTCCGCAGGATCGATGAACTCTTTCGCGCTGTGCCCGAGGAGGTCCCCTGCAGGGAGGCCGAAGATGCGTTCGCAGGCGGGATTGAGATAGAGGAACGCATCTGCCTTGTCGATGACGGCGATGCCCTCGGCCAGGTTTTCCACCAATTCGCGGTAGCGGCGTTCGCTGTTCTGGAGACCCGCCAAGGTCTCCCGCACGGTCTGGGCTAAGAGGGCAATCTCGTCGTTACCGCCAATCAAAAGCGCGGCGGGGTCTCCCTTCCCCCGACCGATCCGTTGCACCTCGGCGCTCAGCCGATCTAGCCGCCGCAGGAAATAACGGTCGAGGATCCAGGACGTCAACAGGACAAAGAACAATCCCAAGGCCAACAGCGAGAGGAGCTGTGCAAGGAGGGCGGAGCGAGCCTCACTCAGAATGGGACGGGGTATCGTGATGCGCATCTGCACGGCCGGTCGCCCGGAGAGATCCAGCAGGGTGGTGTCGCTGGCCAAGTGCTCATCGTCGAGAGCGGTCAGGAGCGGAGTTCCGTGCGAGGGCTCGATCTCCTCGGAAACGGAGACATTGACCGGGGCTTGCAGCGGATCGAGGGGGAGAAGGGAGATCGGGTAGAGGGTGACACGCGAGAGGTTCTCCAGGAACGCGGGATCCAGGGATCTGCCAAAGAGCAAGGTTCCAGTGGGAGGGGCGTCCTCATTACTGGGTAAAATGGGCTGGAAAGCGGCCAGCAGTGGTCCATCCGCCCCCACCACCAAGCCGACGCCACCTTTCGCTGGAAGTGGCCACAGTCCAAGGTCCTGCAGGCGATTCGGGTCGAGAGGGCTGAGGGTGTCCGTTCCAGGATCGTAATGCGCTCCAAAGACCACCTTCCCCTCGGTGTCAATGATCTCCAGCCAATTCAGCCGGAGAACGGCAATCGCCGACGCGGTGAGGTTGTCGTTCAGGTAGGCTTCGTTTCCATCTTCCGCATAGGCATAGGTGTCATCCCACCAGGCCCAATCCTTAACGGAGGCATCGAGGGCGACCATTTCCTGCGCCAGGACTTGTAGTACGCGCTGGGTGCTTTCCTCTCCGTCATCCCACTCCACTACGTGGAATCGGTTTTCCAGGATGACCGAGGTGATGCCGTAAAGCGTTCCCATCAACAAAACTGTCACGATCGCGATGATGAGCAGGACTCTCCACCGCAAGCTGATCCGTCGCTTGTCATGTCGGGTGGAGTGGGAGACGATACCTTGATTCATATTTCTTGCTGGTTCCCTTTTCGAGGTCCGCTCATTCATGTTCAATCTCCGCTCCGATCGAGTCTTCTCGTTCGCATTTCGTTCACTCTTTCCTAGCCCATCAATGATACCACGCTTGTACAGTTCTCACGCCAATCCGCCTTTCGCTTATCATTGTGGGCTGATGGAGGTGACGCCCCAGGAAGTGGCAGTGTACGGTGACCTTAGCGCGCAGGGAAGGAGAAAAGGGGACAGGCTAAAGCTCCAGGCTACTTTATTCTCTTCATATCGCCGCTCCGACTCTTACGGAACGAACGTTGGATGGCCGATTATTTCCCCTTTTGTTTCTTGTCCTCTGGCACGCCCGCCGGCAGCCGCACCGTGACGGTGGTTCCCCTGCCAACCTTGCTCCGCAACGAGATCGTTCCGCCGTGTGCATCCACGATGATCTTGGCGACATAGAGACCCAAGCCGGTGCCGGGGATCACGCTGCGCACTGCCGTAGCGGCTCGTTGAAATGGTAGGAAGAGACTTTTCTGCTCTTCGGCCGAGATGCCAGCCCCCTGATCCTTTAGAGTAAGGACTGCCTGTGCCTCCTCTTCGGTCAAACGGATGGTGACTTCACCGCTGCGGGGAGAAAACTTGATGGCGTTGGTCAGCAGATTCTCCACCAGGCGGTGGATGGCCTCGGGATCAATCCACAGGG
>JAPLHX010000230.1 GCA_026389415.1 Coprothermobacterota bacterium
CACCATCGCCCAAGGACTGACCCCGCTATCGATGGTCTTAGGCGGTATCCTGGCCGATGCCGTGGGCGTGCCTTTGACGGTTGCCCTTTGCGGCGTTTTGGCTCTGTTGGCCATTGTCCCCGGCCTTTTCGTTCCGGCTATAAAATCGATAAACTTGAGACCCAGCGCGGAAGTGAACGTGCGCATGGAAGGAGACCCCTAATGAATCGTAAGATTATCACCGCCGGAGGCGCCCTCTTGATTGTGGGGGCGATCGTTGCCCTATTCTTTCTCCTGCGTCCTTTCTTCGCCGGAGAGCAAATCCCCAACCCGGTGTTGTTGCAAATCGGCGGTATCCAGATCCGCTGGTACGGCATGCTGATTGCTCTCAGCTTTTTGCCGGGAATCTATGTAGCTTACCGAATGGCCAAGAACTGGGGGATCAACCCCGATCATGTCTTCAACATCGTCATTATTTGCGCCCCGATGGCCCTGATTTTCGCCCGCCTGTTCTTCTGTGCACTCAATTTGGATTACTACTCTCGTTACCCAATTCAGATCCTCTACCTCTGGCAAGGCGGGCTTTCCATCTACGGCGTGGTCTTTGGCGGGATATTGGGTTGTCTAATCTACGCGGCCGTCTCTCGTCTTCCCTTGCTACGGATTATGGATTTGGGTGCCGTGCCGCTGGTTTTGGGACAAGCGATTGGCCGCTGGGGCAACTTTTTCAATCAAGAACTCTTCGGTTATCCCACAGATCTTCCCTGGAAGATGTACCTCGCCCCTGCCAATCGGGAAAACGCCTACCAGGGGTTCAACTTTTTCCAGCCGACCTTCTTGTACGAATCCATCGCGAATCTTCTGCTGTTTGTACTCCTGCTTTGGCGTGCTCGAAAAAAGAACCTGGCCCCCGGTGTGATTGCGGGACTGTACTTGATCGGTTATGGATTGATTCGCTTTTTACTGGAATTTGTGCGGATCGAACCGGCCGCGGTGGGGTTCTTAACCTGGGGGCAGTTAGCCAGCGTGGTCACGATTCTTGTGGGCGGAGCGATCCTG
Source organism: Coprothermobacterota bacterium (assembly GCA_026389415.1). Classification (GTDB taxonomy): domain Bacteria; phylum Caldisericota; class JANLFM01; order JANLFM01; family JANLFM01; genus JAPLHX01. Next base: position 1,039 of record JAPLHX010000230.1, read on the forward strand.
CTGTTTATCAACCGTCGGCAGAACGCGCATCGAGCTGCAGCCATGGTCATTGCACCCACAGTTCCCGAACTGGCAATGGAGGTGTTTCGTACCGGCCCAGTCATCCCTGCACTGTTGCAACAGCCCCCCGAGGAGCCGGAACCAAAGACAGAGCCGGAACCAAAGATAGAGACAGAGCCAATGGCAGAGCCGGAACCAGAACCAAAGGCAGAGTTAAAACCAAAGACAGAACCGGAGCCGGAACCTAATAAACCGGAGTAGTGAATCATCGCTCAGTTCAGGTGCTCGCGGAAGAATCCTTCCTGCTTGTGCAGAAATTCCTGGTCTAGATATTCGAACGACGATATTGCATCATTCCTGCTCCGGACAGATAGGTGACGGTGTACACCCCCAAGTTGTCCAGGTTTCCCCTCTTGACCCACTTCCCCGGCTCCGACGAACAGAAATCGACGCTGACCCCGCTGGATATTGGGCCCGGTGTTACTGGGCACTAAATCCGCACCACAGCAGGACAATTGTGATCAACGAAGACGCCATCTACGACAAGATTATGCCGATCAATACCAGACCGCGCAGAAATTCGATGCTGTTCATGTCACGCCCTCATTTTGCAATAGAATCAGGCGAACGTCGGCGACGTTGGTGCCGGTGGGACCGGTCCGCAGCAAGCCACCCACCCGTTGGAAGAACGAATAGCTATCGTTGTCGGCCAGAAATGCCTGGGAGGAAAGACCCAGGGTGCTGGCTCGTACCAAGGTGAACTCGTCAATGATCGCCCCGGCTGCGTCGGTGGGCCCATCGATCCCGTCTGTGCCGGCGGAAAGAAGCCGCCAGCGGCCCGGGCATCCTTCCATCGCCTGAGCAAAATAGAGGGCAAATTCCTGGTTTCGTCCTCCTCGGCCGGAGCCGTGCACCTGGAGAAAGGACTCGCCTCCCGACAGTAGTGCGCAGGGCGGGGAAATTGGATGGCCGCTCCGCAGCGCTTCCCGGACGATCTGGGCATGACTGTCAGCCAAGACTTGCACCTCCCCTTCCATTTGGGCGGAGAGGATCAGGCAAGGGACACCCGCCCGTTTGAAAAAATCTTTGCCGGCCCGCAATGCCATTAGATTTCCACCCAGAAGGACGTTGTGCACCCAGGAAAATTCTTCGGCAGATTCCTCAAAGGGAAATGGGCGTAAAAGAACGCGGTTTACGGCATCTGGTAAAAGGTCCAGCAGTCCTTCGTTGCGCAAGAGAGAATGGAGTTCGTCCGCGGATTCCCGTGCCGGCTGGAAAGGGCCCGAGGCGACCGTCCCCAAATCATCGCCCACCACGTCCGATAAGACAAAATTCCAAACCGTGGCTGGAAAAGCGGCCCGGGCCAATCCACCGCCCTTCAGGCGAGAGAGTCGCTTCCGCACCGCATTGACCTGGGTGATAGAAAGAGGCGAATGCAACAAAACCTGCATTGCGGCTTGTTTCTCGGCTAAAGTGATCCCCTCCACTGGCAACACGGCCAAGGACGAACCGCCACCGGAGAGGAAAAAGAGCAGCAGATCCTCTCGTTGTAAGCTGGAGATCAGCGCGAACAACTGCTCCCCCGCATTCAAGCTGCGCTGATCCGGTAAGGGATGGGAGCCGACGACACCCTGCAGCGGTGGGGCTAACTCCGCCGGAACCGGACTGACAACCAGTCCCCCATGGACACGGTCAGCCAGAATGGCCTGCGCCGCTTTCACCATCGCCATCGAGGCTTTGCCCAGCCCCGCCAGCCACACCCGGGAGAATTGTGCCAAATCGATGACCGGTTCCCCTCGCAGGTAGAGGAACGAACCCTGGCGCCGCAATGCTTGCTGAACAAGCGTTTTGGGATCCACCGCCCGGACCATCGCGGCAAAGCATTCCTCTAACAATTTCTGTGGCTCAATTCGCATCACGGGATGGGGGGGCCTTCTTTCGTTGTATGTCTTGCCTCATTGTAGAATAGACAACATGGAACAGAACAGCCTGTAGCAGCATGTCCTGGTCGAAATAGAAAACCTGACCAAAGTGTATCCTGGAGGTCGCCGGGCAGTGGATGGTATTTGTCTGTCCATTGCTGAAGGGGAATCCTTTGGTCTGTTGGGGCCCAATGGTGCGGGCAAGACCACCACCGTGGCCATGCTCTCCTGTTTGCTGTCCCCCACCTCCGGCGATGCCCGAGTAGATGGGGCAAGCGTGGTGCGCCAGCCGATGGCTGTGAAAGCCAAGATCGGATTGGTGCCGCAGGAGATTTCGCTCTACGGAACCCTTTCGGCCTGGGAGAACATGTCCTTCTGGGCGCAGATGTACGACGTCCCGGCTCGGGAACAGAAGCTGCGGATTGCGCAACTGCTGGAGTTGGTGGGGCTTTCCGACCGCAAGAACGAACGCATCGACCGTTACTCCGGTGGGATGAAACGGCGGATCAATATTGCGGTGGGTCTGCTCGGCCGCCCCAGGCTGCTGATCCTGGATGAACCAACCGTGGGCGTGGATCCCCAATCCCGCAGCGCGATTCTGGAAACGCTGAAGCGACTGAACCAGGAGGGGTTGACCCTGCTCTACACCAGTCATTACATGGAAGAAGTGGAATTCCTTTGCCGCCAGGTAGCGATCATGGACCTGGGCAAGGTGATCGCCGTCGGCAGTCAGGAAGAACTGCGCCGATTGGTAGGAGAAAAGGATTCTTTGCGCATCATCACTCAGACTTCCTTACCCGATGGAATCGGCGAAGAACTGAAATTGACGGAGGGAGTTTCCGAAGTACGTATCGGTGATCATTTTCTGGGTATCCTTACCGTCCAAGGGCGACGTACGCTACCGGAGGTCCTGGCCCGCCTGCACGACCGGGGCATCACCGTGCGTTCGGTGGAGGTGAAAGAACCCAATCTGGAAAATGTCTTTCTTCAACTGACCGGCAAAGAGCTGCGGGACGAATGAAGAAGGCCCTGCGCATCGCCTGGAAGGATTTGCTGATTAAGGCTCG
>JAPLHX010000151.1 GCA_026389415.1 Coprothermobacterota bacterium
GGAGAAAACGAGCCAATCCACCGAATGGATCCGGGCGTGCTTTACCGTTTCATTGATGAAGTATTCATGATTGCAGCCGAGAATCTAGACAGCGAGATTATCACGACCATGGTTGGCATCTGGCTGAAGAACGAGCAAGCCCGATTCCTGACGATGTCCACCGAGAAACGCGACGTATCCTTGGCGGAAATCTCAAATGCTATCCGCCGGTTCGCCCAAATGCCCGATGCGCAAAAGAACCTTGCCCCAGAGGAGGCAATCGGAGCCAAAGTAGCCCTGATCCGTCGCTTTTTTAGCGACGATCTGAACTACATCAATATCACCAAAAAATACACATCGGTGATAGATTTCGCCGAAGTGCTGACTCACACCATCGGCCCCGGTTCCGGAAATGGAAAGCTTGGCGGAAAAGCGGCCGGCCTCTTCCGGGCGTCAAAGATCCTGCAGGCGGCGAAGAAAGACACAATTTCGCTGCGTAACCTTGCCGTGCCAAACACATGGTACTTGACGTCTGATTGCATCACGGATTTCCTCCACTTCAACGCGTTGGAGGAATTGCCGATCATCAAGTACCGCGATCCGGCGGAAATTCGCCAAGAATACCCTTACCTGGAACAGATCTTCAAGAATTCTCGGCTGTCCGCCGGTATCGTCGCCGGGTTGAACCTAGCCCTAGACGACCTTGGCGATCGTCCATTGATCGTTCGTTCTTCCAGCTTATTGGAAGATACCATGGGAGCTGCCTTTGCCGGAAAGTATAAAAGCCTGTTTTTAGCCAACCAGGGACCCAAAAAGGAACGGTTGGAAGCATTGATCGATGCCATCCTGGAAGTGTATGCCAGTGTGTTCTCCCCGGACCCGATTGAATACCGCCGGGAGCGTGGTTTGCTGGATTTTAATGAGGAGATGGCCCTATTGATCCAGGAAGCTGTGGGACGAAGGGTAGGCAAGTACTTTTTCCCAGCCTATGCCGGTGTTGCTTTCAGTTATAACGAATTTCGCTGGTCCCCTCGGATCCGCAAGACGGATGGGATCGTGCGTATGGTAACCGGTTTGGGTACGCGTGCGGTGGACCGCGTAGGCGATGATTATCCGGTATTGGTCAGCCCAGGCCAGCCAGGTTTGCGGGTGAATATTGGGCCGGAGGAAACCTTATGGTACTCGCAAAAGAACATGGACGTGATCAATCTGGAAACGCGTCGCCTGGAAACGGTACCTGTGGCCAGGATGATCCAAATGGTGGGAGCAGAATTTCCGGCACTCTCCCAGGTTGTCTCTATCTACAACGATGGCCAGCTTTTCCAACCATTCGGTACATTCGTCAACCTGGCGGAAGGGCAGCCGGTGGTCACCTTTGAGCGTTTGCTTTCCGGCGGCCCCTTCATCCCGATGGTCCGCGACATGCTGCAGATTTTACACGACACGATGGGGTTCCCGGTGGACATCGAGTTCGCTTGCGACGGCGATATTCACAAGTTGTATCTGCTTCAGTGTCGTCCCCAGAGTCATACCGGGGGTGTTCTGAGTGTTTCCATTCCGGATAACATTCCACCACAGGACATCCTGTTCACGGCCCAGCGCTATGTGACTACCGCCCAAGTCTTAAACATTGAGTATTTGGTCTATGTCGATCCGGAGGGGTACGATCAGTTGTCCACGTTAGAGGCATTGGTGCAAGTAGGAAGGGTGATCAGTGAACTCAACAACCGACTGCCCCGCCAGAAGTTCATTCTAATGGGTCCCGGCCGTTGGGGTAGCCGCGATATCAAGTTAGGGGTTCGGGTTGGTTACAGCGACATCAACAATACAGCCATGCTGGTGGAAATTGCCCAACGCAAGAAGGACTACGTTCCAGAGCTTTCCTTTGGTACACACTTTTTCCAGGACTTGGTGGAAGCTCGGATCTGCTATCTGCCGCTCTATCCGGATGAACCAGATACACAGTTCAATTTGGCATTCTTCTCCCATTCTCCCAATATCCTGCGTAAGCTGATCCCAGCAGCAAAAGGCTTGGAACAGGTGGTTCGAGTGATCCAGGTGCCAAAATCATCGGAAGGAGTCACCGTTTCTATCCTGATGGACGGGGAAACCGAGCGGGCCATGGCGTTCCTAGCACACGCTTGAGATCCATTTTTCGATCTAGCGAAAGAGCCCGGCATCTGCCGGGCTCTTTCGCTCGTCTCTTGGTAAGAGGTGAATCTAAACCAACCCTTGATCCAACATCGCGCCGGCAACCTTCAAGAATCCGCCAATGTTAGCGCCGACCACATAGTTGCCGGAAGCGCCGAACGTCTCGGCCGTTTCTTTACAGGTTTTGTGGATCGCAATCATGATCTGGTGCAGGCGACTATCCACTTCTTCCCGCGACCAGTTCAGACGCATGCTGTTTTGTGACATCTCCAACCCGGAGGTCGCTACTCCACCCGCATTGGCGGCTTTGGCCGGCCCATAAAGGATCTTGGCAGCCAGGAATTTCTCTACACCATCCGGCGCGGTGGGCATGTTCGCTCCTTCCGCCACCAACCTGCAACCACTCTGGATCAGGTTCTCGGCATCCTTGCCGTTGATCTCATTTTGGGTGGCGCTGGGGAATGCACAATCGCAAGGAACGGCCCAAAGCGGATTGTATGCAAAGTTAGGATCAACTTCTTTGTACTGTGACCCCGGGAAATGCTCCACATATTCACTGATGCGGCCGCGTCGCAAATTCTTTAAATCCATCACCCAAGCCAACTTCTCCCGGTCGATGCCGGCCGGGTCGTAGATAAAACCATTGGAATCGGAGAATGTAACGGGTTTGCCACCTAAATCGAGCAGCTTTTCGACGGTGTATTGCGCGACATTTCCGCTGCCCGAAACCACGCAAACCTTCCC
>JAPLHX010000117.1 GCA_026389415.1 Coprothermobacterota bacterium
GTCCCACCCCCACCAAACCCAGTCCCACCCCTACTCCCACCCAAACGTCCAGCGACCAGCGAAAAATTTAGCGTCGGCTGGAAAACCATTGCTCCGGCAAGGGAACGGTGAAGGGATTTCTGATAGCCGGCCTCACCCTGAAGGACATCGTCAGCTCGCTGGAAGAATCTTTGACAGTCGTAGACAGCGAGCAATTGGGTAACCGCTACACGATCAACATCCGCTGGGAGGATTTCAATCAGGCATTCTCCAATGCCATCCGCACGGAGAATGCGGATGGGACGATCTCGATTGAAGTGTCGGACCTGGGCATCAACGAAATCACGTTGATCCTCAAGGGAGCTATCCAGGACACAACAGGGCAAAAACAGGGATCCGGTACGGTTGTATTCCGCGACGCAACGGATGGAACGGTAACTTATAAGCCTGCGAGTGGTTCCCCCTCCCCTACGGAAAGCTCCCCGACAGCAACCCCTCCTCCCACCACACCAAGCACTCGTCCCTCCGGCAGCACGACACCTCCTCCAACTCCTACCCCCACCTCTGGCGGGGAAGCCTCCAAAGGTCTCTTCTCCACTTTTGGGACGATTGAAATCATCATCGTGGCCGGTGGCGCTTTACTGCTATTGGTGATCATCATCTTGATCGTGGTCTTAAGCAGTCGTCGGCGACGTTTGCCTCCTCCTCCTCCGCCAGTCTACCCAGGCACCCCTCCCTCGACCTACACTGTTCCTCCCCCACCCCCCTCGTCCGGAACGGCTCAAACCACGGCTGCCCCGCGTTTCTGTCCGCAGTGCGGTGGACCGATCCAACCGGGTCAGCGTTTCTGCGATAGCTGCGGGAAACCACTGAGCTAAATAGGCAAACCAGACAAGACAGCAAGAAACCCCCGTCCCAAGACGGGGGGTTTCTTGCTTGTGCGTCAGGGAAATAGCTACTGTGGCCGCAACGTACCGGCAAAAATCTGCCAGGCCAAAAGGGATTTGGCCACCAAGCTCAACAGGATATAAATGCGTTCACCGTACAAGTAATCTTTCCAGCGGCCAACCTTCTTGTACTGCAGAACCATGTTGATGGCGAAGATGTTGAAGAAGACAAAGATGGAGACCAGGATCCAATAAACAAAGCTGGGTATGGGAGCGGCCAGCGAGTTGCGCGCGGTCAAAAGGTAAATCACAATCACCACCCAGGGAATGATCCCGGCAAAGCAACCAAACAGGTAAGCCATCCAATTCGTCTGCTTGGTGGTCTGATTGTGAACTTCCATCATCAGACCCCAGAAGTTCATCAACGCGTTTAAGGAAAACATCATCAGCAGGCTGGGAAAGTCATAGATACCGTTCAGCATGGCAATGATCAGGATCATGATGGAAGAGCTGAAGGCGTACTCCCACCAGCGGATATAATTGATTTTGCGTTGAAGGTTTCTGACGTACCAGGGGAAAACCCCGGGCAATGTCAGCAGAAAATGAGCCAAGGCGGATAAGAACAGAAACACCGCCACAAAGGGACCGATCCGCAAGGAAAACCAATCGGTGGCCGGCGCCGAGAGCACGTTCCCGGCAATAGTGAAACTCAAGCTGGGTGACTGCACCGGCAAACTGAAATTATTGCTCAGCACAAGCATCATCACACCTTGGATCAGATGCAGAAACCCCATGAAAGCGTTGTAACGTCGCAGGCGGCGAAATACCGGTTCTTTCACCGCTAATGAAACCGCTGGATCCATTTGTATCATCCCCTTTCGAATGTCACGGAAAGCTGTGCAAAGTTTAACTGATAACTGCTCGGCTGTTCCATTCGTTCCCTATCATTTGCTTCACTCTACCTGACATGTTATCCCAAGAGAGATGAAAGGCCGATTCCGTCCTTTACGCTGGATGGTAGTCTTCGCGCTGATTTCCGCCTTGTCGGTGGCTTCCGCCTGGATTGCAATTCCGGTCGGAAACGTACCGATCACGCTGCAAGTGTGGCTGGTGATCTTGGCCGGCCTTCTGCTGCCGCCATTGTGGGCACAAGCGGCAATCCTGGTTACCCTACCGCTGGGTGCTTTCGGGCTGCCGGTGTTTTCTTTGGCTCGCGGGGGATTGGCCATTCTCTGGGGACCCACGGGAGGGTATCTCTACGGCTTTCTGCCGGCCGCTGTTCTGGGTGCATTCCTACGGCAGCGTTTTCGCACAGGACAGAATTGGATTGATGATGGATTGGCAACACTGCTGATGCTGGGGGTGATTTATTTCACCGGATGGCTGCACCTGATGAACGTCAGCGGTTTGACGCCATGGCCGGCCTTTCTATCCGGAGTGGCGCCTTTCCTCTGGATTGATTTGCTGAAGTCAGCCCTGGCGGTTTGGCTGGTAGGGCCGTTACGTCAGGTTCTGCCCCAAGGCTAGGCGCATCACTAATTCCCCATCCTCCATCCGACCGGTGTGTTGGAAGCCAAGACTCGTATACAAACCTTCTGCACTCTTATTCTCTGGCTCGAAGCTGAGGAAAAGTTCACGGCAGTCTGGGAATTCCTTCCGGATGCGGCGAATCACCTCCCCAGTGGC
>JAPLHX010000176.1 GCA_026389415.1 Coprothermobacterota bacterium
ACCGAAATGGCAATGGCTCATTTGATAGTGGAGTATTTGCCAACCAAGTTGGAGAGACCACTGCATCATAACAGCCGTCCTCAAGTCCCATACCCCACCGTTCTGGATACTCGCAGTCCGAGGAAATCCTGGGCGCAACAACCCGGTGCCGCTGTCCGGTTAGAGTGAATCCCCGATTCAATGCACGACGGAAGGTTCGATTTTTACTTTCAACAAACCCTTCTTTGGTACAATCACCAGCGCAACCAAAATCAAGAATCCCCCTACGAGCGCTAACCCTGGCGGCTTTTCAGCAAATAGGAGGAACGCCCATAGTGTGGCTCCAATCGGCTCACCCAAGACCGCCAATGTGATGAAGACTGGTTGAACCTGTGCCAGCAGATAGTTCAGCAAGGTGTGACCGATGATTTGCGGCACTAAGGCCAAAAGAACAAACCATAACCAGGTAATGGGTGGATAATCAAAAAACCCAGGAAGACCTTGTTGAATCAAAAGTGCAATCCCCATAAACAAAGCTCCAAAAGAATAGACCAACGCTCCATAGATAGCCAGTGGAATTCTATCTCGCAGAATTCCGCCTAGATAGAAATATACGGCTGCAGCCAATCCGCCGGCGATAGCTAGGAGATCACCCCAAAGTGCGGTCGACGATGAAAATGAAAGATCCGCTCCCCCCATAAGGAAAACTCCACCTAGGGCCAAAAACATCGAAAGAAAAAAAAGCGGGCTGTACCGCTGTTTGAGAAATAGCCATTCCCCAAGTGCAACAAATAAGACTTGTGTGTTCACCAATACCGTAGAGGAAGAAACCGTGGTCATAAATAGAGAAGTCATCCATGTGAGAAAATGCACAGCCAAGCCAAGGCCGGCCAACAGTACCAGAGTCAGGTCGCGCTTGGAGAGATTGCGAAACGATTGCCACTGCACGAGGGCGAATGGCCAGAGAACCAGGCCGGCCAACACCAACCGCCAGAATCCGCTGGCAAATGGTGGTGCTGGAGTCAAGCGAACGAGAATGGAACCGAAGGAAATCCCTCCAATGGCAAGAAGGACAAAAAATATTATGCGTTTCGGCATCAGTCTTCCCGTGGCAAGAGGACCAGGGTGTCTATCAAGAAAGGGTAAGCAATCTTATGGTCCGAAGGTGAAACCTTCGATCCGTAAGCCGTCCGTCCTCAGTTCCAAACCCAAGATCATCTTCCCTTCACCAAGGGCCGGCAAGGGAGAGTTCGTAAAATCCGAGAGCGGAAAGGCACTCAGAAGTCCCGCTAGGGCTTTAGCGTCCAGGTACAGGCAGAGGTGGTATTTGCCAATCTTCTGCATGGCTGCTTTTATCGCCGGTAAAGAACCCAGATTCTGTCCATTTCCTTGACTCAATTCGATCATCTGTTCCATTGCCGTGCGGCTTGCCGCTGCATAAAAACCCGAGTCACTCAATCCGAAAAAGACCTCTCCTTGTCCTGGAATAGGGAGTGCAGTTACGTCAATTCCACCGATCTTCTCAATCTGTGGTGGATTCTCACTCCCTGCCAACTGATTGGCCATTTGTTCTAACATCGTTGCTGCTGAAACCGCCTTGACGCGCAATTCCGGCGTTAGTTCCACGGCCAACCCGATCGGTGGTATTGGTCCGCCGCTTGCTTTTCCTTCTCCTAGAAACAGATTTATTGTCCCATCCAACCAACTGAGATCGAAAGGAAGAGGGGAGGAACCCTCTTCCTTCAGCAATTGGTCGACCAGACTGCCCAGCCAACCGCACGACTGAAGCGCGAAACCGGCATCCGGCGGAACTTGGGCGAATGGAAGAGTTTGGTTGAGCGGTGTTTTTAGCAATGTTAGGAATACCTGCGCAAACGGTTTTGCTTGTCCAACAGCGAATTGGTTAAGAAGCATCTCCAGATCCGCTTTTAGGTTCGCCTTGAAATGAATTTCCGTACCCTTGCCTTCTGCAAAGAGACTTAGATTCTTCAACTGAGGTGGGAAATCCGGTATTTTCGCAAAACCCAAGTATAGAAAGAACATGGCGTTGGCGGCTTCCGCTTTCGCTTTCAGATATTCAGTATCCCCGGCTAGCGGGTTGCTGGGAATTCCCCGTAATAGTCCCGCCATCGCTTGCTCGTCTGACGCCAGATAGAGAAGGTTCCCCCTCAAAACAGAAGTCCCCAGGCTTTTGCAGGTTGTCCGGTTATCTGCAGGGCTTCAACGGCTATTCCTTTTTGTTGCAGGTTCTTTTCCATGCGATCGAGTCCCAACTGCGCTTGTGACGGATCAGTGACTTCTACCTGTGCCAAGAACTGAACGGAACCTTGACTGTACGGTACAGCAATCTGCAGATTAGCCTTTAAATAAGGCAGGAGATTTGCTTGTATTTCTGCAAGAACATCACTGCCGGAATTGGAAAATCCGGATAATTGATTGGCCAAAGTCGGATTCTCCGCAAGCGTAGCCAACCCTTGCGCCAGTGAGAGGTCCCCAGAACGGATCGAGAGGAAAACGGCGGTGTTTGCCGGCGCTATTTGATCCAATGCAAGGTTCTCTTGCGGGAGACTGGGTGCATTCGTATTGCCTCCGGGAACAAACGTTGGCCATAGAAAGTAGATAGCCAAGCCAATTCCAATGATGACCGCCACCGTGGCTAGAGCGATCAACCAAGAGAAGTTCTTTGTTTTTACAGGAGCGGGGGGAATTATCGTTGCTCCGCACTGTTGGCAGGAGGATGTATCATCCCTATTTTCGGCACCGCACTTGAGACAGTTCATATTTACTACCTCGCTTCCCCGTATTCTTGTGTTCTTTCTCCGATTATAGAATGCTCAGAACGATAGCGTGGAAGATACTCTCAATGCCACGGCCAGAAAAAGAGCTGTTTGACCACGGCTTACAAACTTGTCGGGTAGGAATGTGCTCCCACGTGACAGGTAATTGATCGTTGGTTTTTCCAGCAAAGCCGGGAACTGGTTGAAAAATGTCTCCAGATATGCTTGCGCCCAGTGACCCGCCAGATCGGTGAAGGGAAGCAACCCTGGTTTAGTTTCCAAACCAACGACCCGGACCAAGGCCGATATCGCTTGCGATTTTGATAATGTTTCTTGCGGTCTGAACGTTCCGTCTTGGAAACCTTCCAGCCATCCAGCTGCAGTGCACCGTTTTACCGCCTGTGCAAACCACTCATCGCCAGAGATATCACTGTATGTTAGAGCGGAATCGCCAACCGGTACCAGGGAGCTCGCCAGGAGTTGGGCAAACTGGGCGCGGGTAAGCAAGGAATCCGGACGAAATGTGCCGTCATCCAATCCGCGGACGATGTTCTTCTGGAACAAAGCTACTACCCATGGCCTGCTCCAATGGTCCTCGATATCGAAGAAGGGAGGTCGTTTGGGTAGTTGCAAGCCGGTTGCCGTTGTGGTTGTCACAGTCTCTGTTGCTAACATGGCACTGGCAATCCGCTCGAAGGTCGCGGATTTATCTTGCCAGACAAGCTCGTTTCCCCAAACAGCCGGTGCGTCTTCACCGGTGATCACATTGCTCGCGAAAAATGTCCGACCCGTGTAGAGGTCGTACACCTTTACACGTCGGACGCCGCCTTGGTAGAGAGTGTAGGCCGCCCAATTCCCGAAAATCGCTAATCGGTAAATAGAGGATCGATTTTGCGGTGTCCCGCTTTCTGTTACCAGGGAGGAGGTTTCTCCGGTCGGAATTGTATACATATAGATGGTAGAAGAACCATTCTCGTGGTTGATGTCCCAGATAATTTTGTCTCCAAAAATGGCAGGAGGACCGGCCGCTTCCGGCCGATTGGGATTGTGGATCCAAACGGGGAATTCCTTCTCTAGGACAAGATCATAATAATAGATATCGGTGAAGTTAAAGTTGGTCCGGCCATCCAAATAGGCAATGCGGTCACCATCAATTACTGGAAAGAGTTGTGGCCCTGGGCTGTTTACCACATATCGTTCTTTGCCCGTGGTCAAGTCATACAGGTAAATGTTATCGTTCCCGTCGCGGTCGTCTTGCCAGACAATCGTATTGTTCCAAATCGAGGGGGATTTATGCGAGCCTACGCTTGTGCAAATGGGAATTTCCCGACCTTTGTCCAAATCGTAGAGGTAGATGTCCCATTTCTCTGTTTTCTCCACCATATTCCGCTTGTCCATCCAGACGACCTTATTGCCGTATACCTTCGGCAAATATTGATCCGCCCAATTGGTACAGACGGGAGTTTCATTCCCCGTGGACAGATCGTAACTGTAGATATCCAGGTTTCCTGCCCGGTTGTCCACCCATACGACTCGATTGCTGGAAATAGCAGGAAACCATTGGAACGAAGTGGATGAAGACAAGAAATGCGGCTGAACTGTTCCTCCAGCGGCTAATGTTAAAGGAAACAAACAAAAAAGGATGGCTAGGATTAGGGAGATGAGTCGTCGTATTTTTTCCATGGAGTCCAGAGTGCTCTTAACCTTTCTAGAATTTGGTTTTCTGATCCTTGATCGGATGGGAGATAATATTGGTGGAAAAGGAGCTCTTTTGGCAAGTATTCCTGTTGGATGAAGTGCCCGGGAAAGTCGTGAGCATAATGGTATCCTTTCCCATACTCCATTTCCGGAGCTCCGGAAAAGGATGGGTTTCTTAAATGCAGTGGAACGGCCGGGGCAGCATCATTTTTTACTTCAGCTAGAGCCAAACCAATACCTTTCACTACTGAGTTGCTTTTGGCAGCGCAGGCCAGATAAATCGCAGCTTGAGCCAAGGGGATTTGCGCTTCTGGCCAGCCGATATATTCGACGGCGTATGCGGCAGATGAGGCTAGCACCAGTGCCATCGGCTCCGCCAGTCCTATGTCTTCCGCCGCGCAAATCAAAATTCTTCTGGCAATGAATCCTGGGTCTTCTCCTGCATAAATCATTCGCGCCAACCAGTAAAGCGTGGCGTCCGGGTCAGACCCGCGCATGCTCTTGATGAACGCCGATATTGTGTCAAAATGAGCATCGGCATCTTTGTCGTAGCGAAGCATTCGCTGTTGCAGTGCGTCCTCGATATTAGTAACTTGCAGCAGCCGAATCCCTTCTGCACTCGGGTTGGCATTCAAAGTGGCCCATTCCAGGGCGTTCAATGCGACCCGAGCATCACCACGGGAGGCTTGGATTAGGAAATCCCTTGCATCGAGTGCCAAGTGGACTTTATCACCTGCCAATCCTCGTTCGCTGTCGGTTAAGCAGCGGTCCAAAATCGTACCGATCTGTGAATCGCTTAAGGGTTCCAACCGGAAGATGCGAGAGCGGGATACCAAAGGGGAGATGATCTCGAAAAAAGGGTTTTCCGTGGTGGCGCCGATTAGAATGACCGTACCTTCTTCCACGTGGGGTAGAAGACCGTCCTGCTGGGCTTTGTTGAAGCGATGGATCTCGTCAACGAACAGGATCGTTTTTTGGCCGTTGAATGCTCTGCGTTTGCGGGCATCGCTCACGATGGCTCTGAGATCAGCCACACCCGCCGTAACGGCGGAAAGCTGCATAAAACAAGCTTCTGTTTTACAAGCGATAATCCGTGCAATCGTCGTTTTACCGGATCCGGGTGGTCCCCACAAGATTATTGAACTCAGGTGATCCGAATCAATCGCCTGTCGCAAGAGGTGACCGGGCCCTACGATGTGTTCCTGCCCGACGAACTCCTCAAAATTTCGAGGACGGATACGCACGGAAAGAGGAGAAGCAAGAGATTGCTCCCCCGCAGAAGAAAGTTCTTGGGCTGACTGGAAAAGGGACATAATCCCGCATAGTATAGTGCAATCATGCTTGATCTGAAATTCGTACGGGAACAC
>JAPLHX010000155.1 GCA_026389415.1 Coprothermobacterota bacterium
ATTATTTGCGGCTGGGCCACCAGTTCCAACGACCGAGGATGGTGGCGATGGCCGGCACCAGCAACGTGCGCACGATGAATGTGTCCACCAGCACGCCAATGGCTACAGCCGTGCCAATCTGCATCAGCATGTTGATCGGGGAAAAAATCAAGGCGGCGAAGGTGCCTGCCAGAATAATGCCGCAAGAGGTGATCACGCTGCCGGTGAACGCGGTGGCTCGGCGGATCCCTTCGCGGAGGTCACCTACACGCTTTGCTTCTTCCCGCACCCGCGACATCAGGAAGATGTTGTAATCCGCGCCCAGGGCTACCAATAACACGAACACGATAATCGGCAAGGCATAGTTTACTCCGCTGTAGCCCAACGCATTTTGAAAGATCAGCGTGCAGATCCCCATGGTGGTGCCGTAGCTAAGGATCACGGACAGGGCCAGGTAAATCGGAGCCAGCAAACTGCGCAACAGCAGGATAAATACCAGCAGGACGCCTGCCACCACCACGATCTGCACTTTGGTGAAATCCGCGTCCACGGTGTGCTTGGCTTCATTGGACATCACCGTGGTTCCGCTCAGATACGCCTGGTAGCCGGAACCAACCGTCCGATTCATTAGAGCGGTTTGCGCGTCCAACTCCGCCCGAACGCGGTCCACTGTTTCCAGTGCCTGGAAGCCATAAGGATCTCCCCGCAAAATCAACGTCAGTTGTGTGGCGGAGCGGTCCGCCGAGAAGAAACGGTCCAACAGCTCCTGCAACTGAGGCTGCTGGGCGAGGAAGGATTGCGGGATCAGGAAAGCGGGTTCTGCCTGAAAGGTGGTACTCAACGACGCCAACTGGTCCCTGACGTTTGCTACGGCCAGCAAGAGCACGGAAGGGGTGCCGGTTGTCCCGGCGGTCGCTTGGCTGCTCGGTAGGAACACCTGGCCGGTCCCGGCAAACGATCGCGCCAATCCACGCAGATTCTCCAACAAAAGGCCCATGGGTTGCTGCAGCCCCTGGATGGCCTGTTGAATCTGGGCGGGATCCGTCAGATCCAGTCCACCCATGGTGGATGCGCCTTGCTGCAGGTTCGCCAAGGCGCCCAAAGCACCCAGGTAGGAGGGGTCGGCAACAAGCGAGGGGAATGCCGTTCCCAGTTCCGTAAGATACCCGCCCAGCACGGAAAGGCGATCGAAAGAGCCCAGCAGGGAGGGAAGCTGAGCCGGATCGGTCAGGCCGCCCGCGAAGGCTTCCATCTCAGCGACCATCCGTTGCAACTGGACGTCGACCTTGGTTTGATCGATCAAGCCTGCCAACTGGCTGGAAAGATCTTCCAGGGATGACAGGGCGGATGCAAGCGCCGGACTGGCGGCGGCTTGGGGAAATTTGGCGGACAACTCGTTCAAGTAGTTCTTCAATGCATCTAAACCGGAGGTGGGATTTTGCGCCAGCAGGGTTTGGATCTGCCCCGGCTGGCCCAAGGATGCCAGCATCTCCTGCATGGAAGCGGTCATCGTCTGCAGTTGCGCGTCTACCCGGAATGCCGCCAAGGAGGAGGTACTGGTGGGCTGCAAGGCGTTCCGCACCGATGCAATTCCCTCCACACCCGCCAGAGCCTGGCTGATCTCCGCCAGCCGTTGCAGGGATTTCGGCTCCAACAAACTGCTGCCGGTCGAAGTGAGCACCACCGTCAGTGGCGCAATTTCCCCTCCCGGGAAATGGTCTTTCAGCATCGCAAATCCCTGGGCGGATTCCATCCGGTTGGGGATTTCCGCCATCACGTCGAACGTGCTGTTCATGCCGAACCAGAACGGATAGGGCGCCAGCAGCAGGACGAGCACGATCCCTGCCACCAGCCAGGGCCGTCGGGTGACCAGATTGCCCACTTTCTCCCAATTGATCAATCCCTTGGTGGGGACCGTCCCCGCCAGTTTGCGGTGGAACGGCCAGAACAAAGCCCGGCCGAATAGGAACAGGAGAGACGGTGTCAGCGTCCAGGCCGCGATCAGGGCGATCAAGATACTTAACGCCATGGCCGGTCCGTTGGTGCGGATCATGCCGAACTGAGCCACCATCATTCCCAGCAGGCCGATGATCACAGTACCCGCACTGGCGGTGATGACCGGCCCGATGCGTGTGACCGTGGTGGCAATGGCCTCCGTCTGATCTTTGTGATGTCCCAGCTCTTCCCGGAAACGGGAAATCATGAACAGCACGTAATCGGTACCCGCGCCGAACACCAGCACGATCACCATCGCGTCCATCATCGAGGCCAACTCCAGCCCGCCTGTGGCCAGGAAGCCAAGCAGTCCCCGGGCCACCAAGGCGGCCAGGGCTACGGTGAGCAAGGGCACCAACATCGCGACGGGAGATCGGTAGACCAGCAGCAGCACCAGGACGACCAGGAGGACGGTGGCAATGGTGGTGGCGTTGGTGCTTTCGGTCACTGCGGCAAACATGTCTTTACCGATGGCTGCACCTCCGGTCAAGTACACCGTCAATCCGGCAGGCCGGTCCGCGGCGATCCTTGCGCGGATGGACCCGACGGCGTCCAGCGTGATGGTGTCATAGCTGGAACCGGAGAAGTCGACGGGCATCATCATTGCCTGCCCGTCTTGGCTTAGCAGGACGCCCTTCAGGTCCGGGTTGTCTAAAAAGGAAGTGACTCGCTCCACCGGCGGTGAAACCGCCGGAGAGACCAGCCACTGGGACAGCGTTTTGGCGTAGGCAAAGTTGGAGTCGGTCAGGCCTTGGGGATTGTAAAAGACCAGCAATCCCTGTCCTTGGGACACCTGGTCGGGGAATTTTTGTTGCAGGATTTCCTGGGCCTGCATGTACTGGGAGTCCTTCGGCAGGAAGCTGGCTTCGTTCATCTCCCCCACGCTGGACAATGAGGGTGCTAAAAGAAACATCAACAATCCCCCCACGATCCAGATCGCGATCACCACGATCCACAGCTTGTACCGCTTTAGCGCAGAGCAGCATTTCCGCACGATTGATTCGAACACGGGCGTCCTCCTTGGTGATATTAGCTCCATATTATACCGGCCGGTCGGTTTTATTCAAGAGGTAAAAGGAATCATGCGGGAATCATTTCCCGATTCCGCGAAGCAACGGGAAAGCTGCCGCTATTGGGTACGATTCGTGGCTAGGGTTCGCTGGCTAACAGGTTGTCGAAGGCCACTTCCGCCGTGCCCGCTCCACCCTTTACGAAGAATCCGATGTCGCCGGAGAAGACCCCGGGATCGTCGACCTCCGCTTGCTTCACTCCGTTGATGGAGAGGACAAAGTGAGATCCCTTGGCGGCCACCTGCAATTTCACGTCGGTCAACGGGCTGTAGAAGGAATCCTCTTTCAGCGTTTGCGGCCCGCTGCTTCCGAGCAGCTGAAAGAACCAGGACTTGCGATCGCCAGAGACTTCGATACCAAAGAAGTAGCACTCCTCGTCGCTGCGGTAGCGCAACAGCAGGCCGAAGGAGTAGTATTCGCCGGGTTCAAGGACGGATGCTTCCGCTTGCAGCACTACGTCTCGAAGATCTTGCCGGGCGCGGCCGATGCCGTAGACGTCGGTGCGGATGTGGTAGGCTCCATCCACCACGCCGCTGTATTCGCCCTGGTCCGGCCCCTCGCTGGTGGTCCAGGTGGAGGCGGGCTGGGAGAAATCATCCGCCAACAGGACGCCCGGCGTGGCTAGTGGTGGAGCGGCAGTCTCTCCACTTTCCACCGCCCAGATCTGCAGGTCGCTGAAATCGACCGTGATCTCCTTGGTGATCAGGCTGATGTCGTCGGAACGAAAGGCATAGTCAGTTACTTCGGCCAGCACCGTGTCGTTGACGGCAAATAGCAGGGACCCGCCCAGGCAGGTCACATCGAACCGGTTGGTGCCAGACCCGTCCGCCGGCAGGATGGCGGGAGAGTAATCATGCGCCAGCTCAGTGCTGGAACCCTGCTCGTACCGGTTGAGGTAGAATCCAGGGTTTCCGCCGCCGCCGGAGGAAATCAGAAACTCATAGCAATCTTGCTGGTTGGATTGGAGACGAACCTGGAGGCCGTAGTAACCGTGACCGCTTGCTTCCGGTTTGGTTGACACGATTACGCGGAAATCCCAGAACAGCTTCCACACTTCGGCCCGACTGTCGGCGCTGATGCGATAGCCGCCGTCTACGAAGGAGTTGCCGCCACTGCCGGGTGGATCGTCGCGCCAAGGATCGCGGGGGGTGGAGAAGTCTTCCGCGTAAAGTAAACCGGTCGGCGTGGGAGAAGGGGTAGGGGATTCGGTCGGGGATTCCGTTGGGGACGGTGTCGTCGATTCCGGTGAGGAAGAGGGGGAGCTTGAAGTCGCACTTTCCTCTACCCCGGGTTCCCCGCAAGCCGAGAGGGAGAAGATCAAGACCAACAGCAATATGATCACGCGTTTCATGTTCCACCTCGCATTACTTCATTCTGCCGATAAAATAGCATGTGGCCATTCGCAGCGATACATCGCTTTCTAT
>JAPLHX010000088.1 GCA_026389415.1 Coprothermobacterota bacterium
TTTCCCTCCTGCGAAGCACAACGGCGGGTGCGACCCTCAATCACTCGAATTGCATGGCGACGGTGCTGGTCTCCGGTCAGCCAGGCCAATTCCTGTTCGACGGCTCGCAATGCCGGTTCGAATCCTGCTGGAACCCCCAGCTCCACCAGGGAGACCAGCCGCCAGTGGGCGCCAATCCACTTTTGATAGGGATGAACACCAAACCCGCCATCGGGGAGCTGCCCGC
The DNA here is from genome assembly GCA_026389415.1 of Coprothermobacterota bacterium. Taxonomy (GTDB): domain Bacteria; phylum Caldisericota; class JANLFM01; order JANLFM01; family JANLFM01; genus JAPLHX01. The sequence continues at coordinate 227 of JAPLHX010000088.1, forward strand.
CCAGCAGGATTCCAACGCGCCCACTGCAGGGGATTTGCCTTTTCACCGCTAACACTGCTTCGCTTTCGGCTGGGGTCCCGAGCAGATCGGTGTGGGTAAAATAGCGCACGGAAGGGTCCCTGGAGGACAAAAGCCAACGGATCGCACGTTCGTCGCTCACGGTTGCCCCTTTCATTCAAAACGGAAGCGCCAGACGGCCACCGCCAAGAACGCCAACCCTACTCCCAGCAAGATCCCTGCCGGAAGCAGGGCCGAAGCATCGCCCAAACCGCGCAGGATGATGTTCTGGAACCCGTCCATGGCCCAGGCGGTGGGCATCAGATGGCCAATCTGAGCGAAGGTTTGCCCGGCCACTTCCAGCGGGAACCAAGCCCCGCCAAGGGCTGAATCTCCGTCGGTCAGCGAACAATGAGCACCGCACATCCGGCGTGGTGCACCACCGCATTGCTGACCGAACCAAGTAGGAACTCGCTGGTACCGGTCAGTCCGCGGGATCCCATCACAATCAGATCCTGGCTCTGCTCCCGCGCATAGTTCAGGATGGCTTCTGCCGGATGTCCCTCCAGCACTACGGTATGGACGAGAATACCCTGTTCCTGCAAAGGCCGGGAAGCCTCGGCCACGATCCCTCTTGCTTCGTTTCGACGGTCTTCTTCCAGATCCGGCAAGCAGCGGCGCAGGTAGTCTAGACCGCCCGGGATCGCCTTGGCCATCGGGATCGGGGGAATCACATTGACCAGGGTCACTTCCGCCGGCGGTCGTTGATGCTGGGCCTCCAGGACCGCGACCGCCACGGCACGTGCCGCTTCGTCCGATCCGTCCACCGGAACCAAGATTCGATTGAACATTACAATCCTCCTATTCCTTAAAAAATGGTTGGTTCGCTAACCCTTTCTCGATCCGTACCAATAACTCCGCTTTCTCTCCCGGGATGTCTTCATTGGGCCGCGCGGCGGCTTGCAGCGGAATCCACTTTTCCATCTCTTCTTTGCACCCCAGACACAAATGAAAATACTCCCTCAGATAGACGCGCTGCAAGATGCGCCGCCTGGCCGGCAGAATCCGTAACCTCAGCGGTAGCGATTCCGGAACAGGCCCGGTCCCTTGCAGGAGTATCATCGTGCGGGCTACGTCCGCCAAAGGATGGCCATGGGAAGCGGTGATCCAATAGATCACCAGGCAAAGACTTCAGCGGTCCGGCCGATGGCGATCAGTAGCTGGTGCAAATTCACCTTTCACTGATTTGCAAGCATGAGGTCACCCTTCAACGTCACTGGGTTGATTCTACCCGTTTTACGCTACAATAGGGCCATGGATATGACACAAATCATTGTGGTGGTGGCGGTAATTGCCGTGCTGTTCGGGGGCTATGCCGTGTTTACCGGGTACATCCGGAATAAAGCCAAGCGTGC
>JAPLHX010000078.1 GCA_026389415.1 Coprothermobacterota bacterium
AGAGTGCAAGTCAATGCCCAACCCGGCCTTGAAAAAAGCGAAACCGAGCGCACAAGCCCAAGTCAATACCAGCGCCCAAAACAGCGGTTGGGGAGACAGTTGGCCAATGAACAAAGCCAGCAAGAAGAAGACAGTGGCCAGCAGGAGCAGCGGCAGAGCGGAGTCCCGTAGATGTCTCTCCGGCTGAATCCGATTGCTGGTTTTAGGCTTTGAATGTCCCCGAACCTGGAAGGAAGGGCGCCCCTGCTGCTGTGGAACCTCCATTACGCAACTCCCAGCAAAGAGTCGTTCTCGCCGATTAAGTGCACATGGACATGTTGATCCTCCAACATCGCTTTTTTATGCCGTAGATCCGCCACTTCCAGCGGATCGAGCATGAAAGAACGACGCGGTTTTTCCCACGGAAGGCGGAAAGAACCTTCGTAAATCAGATATAGGGTGAGATGCTGCGTGCGCAAGCGCAATTCCACCAGTCGGGTCAGGATTTCCGCTGAAAGGAAGCTTGAAACCAGTATCAAATTGCTTTGCCACGGCAATCGGCGCGCCGCTTGCCGAACACATTCCACCAAGTCTCCGTTTTCGCTTTTTGCCCGAGCCAGGATCTCCATCTGGCGCAGAAAATGAATGCGGTCTTGGCCCAGCTCTTCCGGTTGAGCCACTTCGGGGAAGATCGCCAAGGAGGAAGGAATATGTTGTTGGCCGGCAAAGTGTAACAGGGAAGCTGCTGTCATCACGGCGAAGTCCTCGTACACTTCTTGAAACGGTGTTTCGTGCCCACCGGATACCAAGTCCACCCAAACGGTGATTACCGTATTCACGGAAAACTCGAATTCCTTCACCAGGAGATTGCCAGTGTGTGCGCTGAGCTTCCAGTGGATCCGTTTCAAGGGATCTTGCGGCGTATAAGCGCGCAGACCGGAGATGGCAGTGTAGTCTTCGTAGGCGCGGATTCCGCTCTTTCTTCCCTCGAAGGGTTTGCGCAGGGGAAGTCGCAGGCGTTCCAGTGGAACGATTTTCGGAAATACCACCAACGCAGTGGGGGCATCCACCCTCCGCTCTCGACGCCAGAGACCCCAAGGATCACCGGTTGTCAGCAATAAAGGGTTCAGGGCAAATTCCCCCCGGCGGTGTGGTGTGATGGCGTACTGGAATGTCCGTTTCTCGCCAGCCAGAAGGCTCATCGCATAGCGCGTCACTCCGGTCTTGCAGACGATATAGGGCGGAAGGAATTCCCAAAGCTCCAGCCAGGGTAAGGGAAGTTTGCTCCGGTTTTCTACGGTCAGCACCACTTCCGCTTGCTCGCCAATCGATAAGCGGGTTGGCGTCACCAGCCTGGAAACCTGAACCGTATCCGGACGGCGGAGAGTAAGAAAATAAGCGATGCCGGCTAAAACAGCGAGGAAAAGTACGAATAAAAGGGCTACCCGCCCACCCCACAGAGCCAGAAAGAAGAGAGATAGTAAAGCCAGAAGTATCAGGGGCAGCTTGGAGCGCATCTATAAAGGAACCACTGGACTCGAAGATTCAACAGTTCTGAAAAGCTTTAAGTGGAGACTGCTGCTATTTTGGCAGCTTCTCCTGTACATAGCTGACCGCGTCTCCCACGGTTTTCAATTTCACCAAATCCTCGTCCGGCACCCGGATGTTAAAACGGTTCTCCACTGCCATCACGAAGTCCATCAGATCTAGAGAATCGGCGCCCAGGTCCTCAGCGAAACGCTGCAATTCCCCGATGTCTCCCTTTACGGACATTTTTTCCTTGATCAGCGAGGTGCAACTCTGCAAAATCTCGAACCGTTCCATGATTGTCTCCTTCGCTATTTGATTATGGGTGATGGCGGTTTCGATCGCCAATGGCAACAAAAACGCGGTAGAAAACAATGTGGATCGCACTCAGGATCAAGACAGACCATCCTACTACCTGCAGCGCAAAAGTGCGGTTGCTACGGATTGCCCGTTCTCGTTCCAGCCGAACCAGCACATCTTGTACGAGGCCTCGCGGCGCATTATAGGCCTGATCACGCTGGCGGGAAAGGAGCAAGCGGCTTTCCTCCAGCTCTTTCAATTTGCGACGACAGGAGGAACAGATCCGGATATGTTCCTGGAATGCAGGCGCCTTCGAGCCGAGATCTGCCTCCAGGCATGCGGGCATCAGGCTGATCGCTTCTTCACAGTACATCATGTTTTTTCTCCTTCGTTCCGACCAAAGCTCGGTAACGACTTTTAAAATCCAGCCGAGCTCGGTAGATCCGGATTTTTGCCGCAGATAGCGAAATGTGGAGCGTGGAGGCTACTTCCTCGT
>JAPLHX010000039.1 GCA_026389415.1 Coprothermobacterota bacterium
TGAAAAATGGGGCCGCTGGCTGAAACCGGTGAGAACCTATCCAGTAGCCTGCGAACCTCAAGGACCATAATAGATCATTTTGGCTCGAGCTCGCTTGGATCTTCCTTCTTATACCCACCCAAGACCGCTAGTAATTCCACCAGCTTTTCCCAATTTGCCGTCACATTAGTTATACCCCAGTACCCTTGTATTTGAATTCCAGCACTACTCTGGGGGTATGGCTGCAAATCCGCTTCTGTTGACTAGTTCCAATTGAATACACTGGCACGCATGGGAGAGGCTGGCTCTCTAATCTTTACCAAATCTTCATGGCTTATTCCCCTCCTCTTCACATCACGATGGTGAGATAGACAGTGAAAGGAGGGACCAGATGAAACGATGGACTTTTGCACTGATCGTTGTTGGGCTAGTCTTTGCAGGTGGTCCGACGCCATGACCGGGAAGGTCGGACCTCAACTTGCTGAGTCAAATTAACTCCATGGCAAGCATTCACAACCGGTTCCGAAAACGAACCGATAATGGGCCGAGACATCTCGCCTCCGGCTTTTGATCTTTGATTTGACCAATTGTGATCGATGAGAAGTTGCAGAGAAAACGAATCGCTCGCGGACGGGGGAAGAAGAAACGAAATCTCCCCGTTGACCTGATTTATGCCGGAGTTTATTGCTCCTGGCCTTGCTCTGTTTCTTTTTTCTGCGGCCGGCCGCCAGCGAGACCTTCGTATTCGGGCTGAACAGGGTAATCGGGGCGGGTAACCATGGATTCCCCCCCCTACCAGTTTCCCCAACCCTTCCTCCACAATGACACCGACTATTGCTGACACTCAAGGACAACAAATAATCAGCGAATTAGTCTGGCCTATCTCTGGAGCTGGAGAAGCTGACATTGATGAAGATGGTCTCTTTGGTACTTATAGGATCCACGAGGACAAAACCATGCACGAAGGAATCGATATTGATGCAGCAAAAGACACCTCTGTTGATGCCGTGAAAGAGGGAGAAATAATCTTTGCGGGCCCACAAGGTGCTTATGGAAACCTGGTAATCGTAAAACACGCGGATGGAACAGAAACTTACTATGCTCACCTGAATAGTTTCAGTGTTTTGGTTGGCGACCAAGTTCAACAGGGACAGAGCATCGGTTGTGTGGGAAATACAGCGTATGGGGAGTGGGTTGAATCCTATATGGAAGACCATTTGCATTTTGGATATTTGGTCAATGGGAAGCCGGTGGATCCGTTACCTTATTTGTTACCAGGACAATAGAACAATGAGCCAGTAGGAGAAAGGTTCCGCGGCCTCGCTGTTCTTACCAATGTCTCCCCGAGCGGTAAGTACGGTGGGGTAGCTGGCTTGACCAGGTTAGAACCTGTTTGATAATTTGCGAATCGCAAGGATCCTAGAAGACCTTCGTGGATCTACTAAGCCGCTCCGGAGATCAGTTGAAAAGAGATGAGTTCGTCCAAGATCGACGGTTCAAGCGGTATAATTTTGAACAAAGGAGGAGAAGAAAATGAAGAAGTTGATTGCAGGTTTCTTGGTGTTGCTGCTTTGCCTAGTGGGATTGGGCCTTGGTCTTCCCCCGAGCATGGCAGCGCCGGTGGTGACCTACGACTTCCTCGCCAATGCCAGTAGTGCCACGTGGACCGGTTGGGAGGCAACGACCAGTCACCCCCTGACCTTTGGCATAACGAGTTTCACCTCTGGCTTCGCCATGAACTTCAGTGGCACTCTGGAAGATGGTAGTAGCGTCAGCAATGCAGTGGAAGCCTACCCCCCCTCCGCCGCCCCCAGTGGGATCACGGGGGACTGGTATCATATCAGCATTCCCGCCTTCGCCCAACTCGAGTTAGTCTATGGTTTCAAGCAGGGGGCTAACGCGACGGATGGAGTGGAGGTCGGTGTGGCGTATGCGGAAGACGATCCCTCCAAGCCAGTTATCGAATTGTTCAAGCAGAGCAAGACATATGACGGTACTCTTGGTAAAGCTACCATCGACTTGTCCGCTTATATGGGACAGGTGGGCGGGTTTCAATTGTTCGTTCGCTCCGGCACCACGGCTACGGCTGATGCATTAGTCTGGGAAAAGGCAATCCTCAGCGTCTCCGTCCCTCCAATCACGCTCAAACCGGTCACTACAGTGCTGACATATCACATCAACGATCCTGCCTATACTGCAAATGGAACCGTCAAGACGATGGACACTGCCCCCGTGATCGTGGAGAGCCGTACCTTCTTGCCGATCCGCTACGTGGTGGAAGAAATCGGGGGGAAGGTGACCTGGTCCGCTCCCGATCAGAAGGTGACGATCACGTTCGGTTCGAAGACGATTGAGCTGTGGATCGGAAACAACCGGGCCATCGTGGACGGCAAGCTGGACGTCCCAATCGATTCAACCAATTCCAAAGTCGCTCCCTTCATTCAACCCCCCGGGCGAACGATGATGCCGCTGCGCTTTGTTTCCGAGACCCTAGGCTGCAAGGTGGATTGGGTACCACCAGGAGAGGTACAGGTCACTTACCCAGCGCCATAAAGAAAAGCTCATCCTAACGCATCGTTCGAAGCTTAGACCAGGATTGATACGTTAACGTCTCGTAGGCTTTTGGCTGATCTTCGCGGTGTACAGGTAGGTGCGCTGTGCTACTTCCTGCTGGCAATACTGAAGCCTCTCCGTAGCCTCTCATATCTTAATCTATGTCTCCCAGAGCGGTAAGTACTGTGTAGTCACTGGCTTGACCAGGTTAGAACCTGTTTGATGATTTGCGAAACACAAGAACCATGATATGGCATTTTCTCCAGAACTCGTACGATCTCCCTCTTGTACTGCCTTGACCCGCCCATCAGAAAAACCAAGCTAGAGAAGGTTCTTTTTACGGTCGATTTTACTTCGACACCCAGCTAGGATGGAGAATTGAAGCTGCTTTCTCACGGGATATAGAATAGAAGAAGAAGAAAAGGAGTGCAAAGGAGGGTTGAGTCATGAGGAACAAATCAGTTCTTGTCATTCTTGTGGCGCTACTTTGCAGTGGAATACTGCTCGGGGTCCCTTTGAATCTAGCCAGCGAGGCCTTCGACGTAATACGGTTCTCCGCTTGTCCGATGTACGGCCATGACAACATGCATACGGGTCAGAGTCCCCTCAGCGGGCCGCAGACCACCCCCGTGACGAAGTGGGTTTTCGAGGTGCCGGATTCGGCTGGCGACAGAGTCATGTCGCCGCCGGTCATAGATTCTGATGGAACGATCTATGTTTGCGCGATGAAAAACCTGTATGCCATCAATCCAGACGGAACAACGAAATGGACCTTTCCGATCTATTGGGGGAGCACTTATGGTATAGCAGTCGCGGATGGAGCGATATATCTGATACATACAGAACAGACAACGGCGAATGGAGCGGTGAGTGCCATAAATCCTGATGGCAGCCAAAAATGGATAATTACATTCCCAAATAGAATTCCTCGCACGGCAGTTGTTTTGGGTAGAGATGGGACAATCTACACCTTGTTTTCTGTCGACACATCCCCATTCGACGGTATTTTATATGCCATCGCCCCAGACGGAGCCTTGAGGTGGGAAACCAGTCTGCTAGGGTACAGCCCATACAATAGCACACCCGCCATTAGTTCCAACGGCAATATCTATCTGGGAGGTGCTCAACTCTTTCACGTGTTCAACTCGCCGGACGGAAATGGATTGGCAGCGATTCCCGTTTCGAATGCGGGTTCCCCTGCCATTGGACCGGACGGCACAATCTATACCTGCACTGGGAAATTCACGCTCTTGGCGTTGAATCCAGGGGATTTGGCACGGAAATGGTCCTTTGAAGCGGAAAGCAGCGAAGAGGCCACCCCAAGCCCCATGCCTGCCATTGGGTCGGATGGAATCATCTACGTGGCCTGCCACGGTCTCTACGCCATTGGAGCGGACGGAACCAAGAAATGGACCGCTGCAGCCGGAGAGTTCTTTCTTTCCCCGCCCGCCATCGGGGTAGACGGAACCGTCTATGTCGGTTCCGAGTCCGGCCGAGTCTTCGCCGTTGGGCCCGATGGAACGGTGCAATGGTCCGTCAGGGTGGGGTTCGGCAAGATCACTGGCGTGGTGATTGGCGCGGATAACAGCCTATACGTCAGTTCAACGGATCGCCGCATTTATGCCCTGGCTTCCCCCGTCACCCCCACTCCAACCCCAAACCCCTCTCCTACTCCCGCCCCTCTCCTTCTTCATTTCTTCATTGGCAATCCCGCGTATTTCGTCGGCACCTCGCCCAAGCAAATGGACACCGCACCGGTGATCGTAGAGAGCCGCACCTTCCTACCGATCCGCTACGTGGCCCAGGAGTTGGGATTCAACGTGGATTGGCTGGCCGGGGAACAGAAGGTCACCATCTCGTCACCCGGTTTTACTCTACAGCTCTGGATCGGCAAGAACACTGCCATGGTAGCTGGGAAGTACACGGTGATCGATGCGAGCAACCCCAATGTGATGCCCTTCATCCAACCGCCGGGGCGGACAATGATGCCCCTACGTTTCATTGCGGAGAACTTGGGCTGCCAGGTGGACTGGTTGCCGGAAACTAAGGAGGTGCAGATCACCTACCCTGCACCATAAAGAAAGGCTCATCCTAACGCATCGTTCGAAGCTAGACTAGGATTGGTACGTTAACGTCTCGTAGGTTTTTTGCTGATCTTCGTGGTGTGCAGGTCGGTGCGTTGTGCTACTTCCTACTGGCAATGGAAAACGTTCCGTGGCCTCGCGAATCTTAAGGACGTCTCCCAGAGCGGAAAGTACGGTGTGGTCGCTGGCTTGACCAGGTTAAAACCTGTTTGATAGCCTGCGAAGCTCAAGGATAACAATACATTATTTTGACCCGAGCTCGCCAGAATCTTCCTCATATACCTTCCTCATCAACTCCGCCCGTCGACGCCATGACCGGAAAGGTCGGACCTCGACATACTCAGTTAATAAACTCCCTGGTTAGCATTCAAAATTAAGTAGAATAGTCACTCTTAGTGGTAGACTTCGGTTACGAGGCAAAGGAGGTTACGGGATGATCAGAAGCAGATTTTTGTCTCTTCTTGTGGTCTTAACGTTTTCCGTCTTCATTCCTCTTTCTGTCTGCGGTTGTTCGCCATCGACCTCATCTCAACCTTCATCTCCTGCATCGTCTCCCGGCCAGACAGCAACTCCTACCCCAACCGCTATAGCGGATCTGTATTATTTCACCAGACACTCTGCTGTCGCCCCGCTGAATGGATATGGCCCGGGTCCCCGAATCCCCATACTTGTATGGAAGGGAGTATCGGTAATGATCTCGGACCGTCGCATAAATGATAGTGGAGACGAGGAAGTCCGTATCGTGCGCCAAGATGGCGGAGAGGAAGGTTGGGCATCACCGGATTTCTTGAGTTCAACTCCACCGTCATCTTCTTGGATTGACGTTGGCATTCCAATCGACATGAACGGCCTTTCGTACTTCTCGGATGATATCCCGCATGGTGAGGCCGTTTCTATTTGGCCCGACTACATCAGAGTGTATCGCTTCGATGGGGTCAGTCCTCAAACAGCCATCGGCAATGCGGTGGTGGCAATGGAAGGCGTCGGTTGGCAAAACGACAACAGCGAAGCGATCACAAGAGATGACTACCTAAAAGCTCACCTCCAAATCTCAGGTTCCCCTTCCCTTGAACTGGCCAATGGTTTTAGTAACGGAAAACCAGTGTCGCGTACTGCAGATATTTCCTGGAGCGCTTCGGATCCTTCCTATTTACAGATTTGGTACTACCAATCCGATCTCGTGGAATAACCACAAGTGAATTTCTTGGATCTCCTGCGAGCCGCTCCACCGGACCGAATA
>JAPLHX010000305.1 GCA_026389415.1 Coprothermobacterota bacterium
TATCCCCCACCAGGTCTGCCACGACGGCAGCATTGCGCGGATCATCTTCCGGGATACCGGCTTCGACCTTCCCTACCAGGTCAGCCCCCACATCCGCAGCCTTGGTGTAAATCCCACCGCCGACGCGCATGAACAAGGCCAGCAGGGTGCCGCCGAAGCCGAAGCCCAACAGGGCATCCGGGGCCGCCATGCCGAAAACCATGAAAATGACGGTGCCGCCGAGCAGACCTAAACCGTCTGTCAGCATGCCGGTGATCGTCCCGGATCGATAGGCGATTTTCAGGGATTCCGCAAAGCTAGTGCGAGAAGCAGCGGCTACCCGGACGCTGCCCTGCACGGCCATTCGCATGCCAAACTGGCCGACCAGCAGGGAGAAGAGTGCGCCCATCACGAAGGCGATAGCACGGCCCACTCCGATGATCACGCGGACCTGATCCGGAGTCATGCCGACGAAGCGTTCCAAAGCTTCCGGGGTGGGAGGGACCACATAAACGGAGAAAAAAAGAACAACGGTCAAAACGGCAATTAGGGGAGCGATCGTCTTCAGCTGGCGGCTGAGATAGGCGTCAGCACCTAGGCGGATCCCATTCCAGACCTCCTGCATCTTGGTCGTTCCCTTCTCCTTGCGCATGATCTGGCTGCGAAGGAACAGGGCATACCCAAGACCGATGAAGGCGATGATCAGGACGGTCCAGATGGCGAAGACCTCAAATGTCGTAGCGCTGCTTAAACTAGGCATTCCGTCAATCCTTTCCCAAGAAATTGGATGAAAAAATAAATCTCTATTCTAGACACCCTATCTTTTGGCTGCAAACTTTCCGAGCAGCATCGGGCGAAAGGGAAACCATTCTTTGTGCCGGGACATGCTGCCGCAGGCTGATCTGTCACCCGTTGCGATACAAGCGGGGAACTCGTTTCCCCACCATGCTGACCACCTCGTAATTGATCGTGCCGATAGTGGAGGCTACTTCTTCTACCGGTAGGCCTTCACCAAAAAGGATCGCATCATCTCCCGGATGGATCTCCTCCAGGTCGGAAACGTCCACCATGCACATATCCATGCATATGATGCCAACTTGAGGGACCCGTTTCCCTCGAATGCTAACTTGAATGCGGCTTGAAAGCACGCGGGAGTAACCGTCCGCGTAGCCAACCGGGAGCGTAGCGATCTTCGTTCGCTTGTTTGTAACGTAGGCGCCTCCATAGCTGATCGGAGTCCCCGGCGGGACGGTCTTCACGGTTACGACTTTCGTCAGGAAGCTCATGGCGGGTTTCAAAATGATGCTGCGCGACACCTCTTCGGAAGGATACAGTCCATAGAGGATCAGCCCTGGACGGACCATGTCGTAATAGGATTGGGGCAAGTCAAGGACAGCAGCGCTATTGGCAATGTGTCTCTTGGGGATTTCCACGCCGGCATGATCTAAAGCGGACAGTACATCAGCAAACCGGCTCAGTTGTTCTTGCGCATGAGTTTTATCCGCCTGGTAGGCGGTGGCCAGATGACTATAGATCCCTTCGACCGTTAGGTGCTTAAACCGAAGGGTCTGGTGCAAGAATGAAACCACATCTTCCGGATTCAGACCGATCCGGTTCATGCCTGTATCGACCTTGATGTGAATTGGCAACGTCTTTCCTGCCAAACGAGCCGCCCAATCCAGCGCTTCCAACAGCTCAAGCGAAGTCACAGTTTGGCAAAGGTCAAAACGGGCCACTTTGGCCGCTTCTTCAGGTTGGATCAGGCCGAATACCAGGATTGGGACGTCAATACCCGCTTCTCGCAGGGTTTCTCCCTCTTCCGGCAGGGTGATGGCAAGGCAATCGGCTCCATTCGCTAAAAAGACCCGACTGACCTCCACCAGTCCGTGCCCGTATCCATCGGCTTTCACAACCGCCATCAATTCACATGCCGGGCCGATTCTCCGGCGCACCTCCCGTACGTTATGCGCGATGGCGTTCAAGTCAACGATAGCTCGTGTGGCTCTTTCGATCAAAAGCGTTCCCTTCTTCTGTTAGATTCCTGCGCGATTTTCGCCCATGCGGCCGGGCCTGTCAAAATGGAACCTCTTACTCGGACGGAGCGAAACCCTTGTTTATTCGGGCAGCTTGGCTTTAGTATAGGGGGACCACGCTTGATCGGATTCTTGGAAGGACCAACCGTGGACTTATCCGACGGTTTTCGGAGGCTGGATGCTGTTATTGCTTTTTTTGGCGCTCCTGATCGCTGTAAGCTGGGTCTATTGGCTTGTTGTATGCGGCACAGCCATTCATTTTTTCGAACAAAAAGATCCTCCACCCGGGTCATTCCTTCCTGCCGTCTC
>JAPLHX010000018.1 GCA_026389415.1 Coprothermobacterota bacterium
GGAGGAAATGAAACGGATCTTGTTGGCGATGTGCGATCGCCTGGCTCACCAGTTGCGCAAAGAAGGATTTCGTGCCCGACGGGTCTCGTTGAAGGCCCGTTTTCCAGATTTTTGCGGCTTGGTGCGGGCCCATTCGCTGAAGGAGGCCACCGATTCCGCTGACGTGTTGTTTGGAGCTGTCAAGGGACTGTTTGCCGGCAGCAAAATCCCTCGCGTCCGCTTGCTGGGAGTGCAATTGGGTACGCTAGAGCGGGGGGATCAATCGTCGCTCTTTTCCCAGCAGGAAGACGCCCGTCGCGATGCCTTAGGTAGCGCGTTGGACAAGATCCAGGCCAAGTACGGCGACGGTGCCATCGGCCGAGCCGCGCATGGCAAGTCGGGGCAAAAGGACCGACGGCGGGACGACTAGCCTAGGCCATCATCCCGGCCAGGTGATAGCAATAGAGGGCGAAATAGACCAGGTTCAGGACGGTCATCACGGCTAAGACCGTCCGCGGCCGCTGGAGATAGACGCAAGTAAGCAGCACCAGGGAACAAAACAGCAGCAATGCTTTCACCACGGTCATGGCCGGGGGCGTCTTGGGCAGGATCGGATTCAGTTCCGACGAAATCACCGGCAGGGTGAACACCAAATCCGCGATGTTGAAGAGAACGAGCAGGATTATCAAAAAGATGAACACATCGTTCCTGGCAGTCGCTCGTGTCATTTGCCCCGTTCCATTCGCGCAGATTCCTCTCGTCTAGTATATCCGTTTTTCGGGGTGCCCGGAAACGGAGTGTGCAAGAAAACACTAGCCCGTTTTTGAAAGGCCGGATATCGCTAGGTTCACTGTTGACGGTGCCAACAAAGGCTGACAGGGGGAAAACCGTCAGACTTGCCAACGCGGGGTAAAGAGACTAAAAATGAATGGCTGTCTCCAATTTCCCCCTATGTCCCTTGTTACTGATATCAATCACGACAGCAATGGCCGCGGTGATTTCCTCCATCGTGTAGGCATCCATGGTCCCGATCCTCCTCAGAAAACGATCCAGGCTTGCTCCGCGCAATTGCAGCGTGTCGATCGAAGAGGGTTTTGTCAGGCCGTTCATCGTCGATGGCTGGATCGGTACATGCCAGGTTTTTCCCGTAAAAGTGTCCTGCTACTCGGTGATCGGCGCCACCAACCTGAGTTTCAAGTTACTCAGGCCATCCGAACTGACTACAACCACCGGGCGCCTCTTTTGAATTTCCTCTCCCACTGTGATGTCGGGCTCGATCAACCAGATTTCCCCCCGCCTAGGATTAAGAGAAGTCCCCTCCAAGGAAGGCGCGAGATTCCGGGTCCTGCCCATAGTCAGGAGACATCTCCGTGGCCTGTTGCGAAAGCACAGCTTTTCGATCAGCGAGAGACAATCGCATCAGGGCTTGCCGCCTGAAGGTAAAAGGAGAGGTTTCGGTCGGTGCGGATCCAAGGAAGTCTCTGGCCGCATCGGCTGTGATCAGCTTTTCCGAGAGAGCGCGGTAAACCGAGTAGCGAAACCACCTGGGTTCCTCCGAGATCATTTCTTCCGGCTCGTGACGCCAGATCCGCTGGGCCTTCATCTGCCGGAAGAGCGACGTTTGCTTCGTCTGGGTGATCACGCCGAGCTGATATAGGCGCGTCACCAGAGCCGCTATGCTCAGCCCGTACTCCTTTTTCAACAGGAGAAGTTCATCGAGACTCACCTGCGAACGGTGGCTTCCGGTCTTTCGAACGATGGCGCAAGCGGGTGCCAGGAATGCCGCGCCGAAACGAAAGGTTGCTTTTTCTTCATCCAAATCAACCGGGAGTTCCAGGACGAGATGGCCTAATTCGTGCGCTAGGTTCAATCTCTGCCTCTCCCCTGGCACTCCTCTGCGACTCACCACAGCAGCCGCGATTTCCCGTCCACCGGTGTCAAAAACCCTTGCTGAAACTCCATCGCATTTTTCCGGCGCATCGACCTCCAGGACATGGACACCATTGTTTTCCAGCGTATCCGTGAGGCTTTGGATCGGGTCATCTCCCAGTTTCCAAGCTTCACGCAGTTGCGAGGCCGCAGTCTCTGCATCCTCGAATCGCCGGATGCAATAAGGACCCGGTAAAG
>JAPLHX010000011.1 GCA_026389415.1 Coprothermobacterota bacterium
GGCCATGGAAAAGGAATGCAGGAACAGGTCGATGTCGTTGGCCGCTCGGCGCGTTTCAGCCAAGGCGGACCGGCAAACAGGTTTGAGCAGCGACAACATCTTCTGCCGCGTTCGGCCAATCGCCTTTGCGTTCAAGACGACCCCCAGTTTAAGCCAGAGCTGTAAACGCTGGGCATCCAGCTTTTCGGGGTTGATTCGTTCTTCTCGGCCAAACAGAGAACTGCGGTAAGTAGCGGCATAGGGCTGTTTGGCTCGGTCGGAAGGGTTGGCTTTGTCCTCCGCCGAACTCTTCCGGTCGCAGGCTTGCAGCAATCGGGCAAAGGGCAACACCTGGAGTGGAAAATGGTTTTGCCGATTGTCTCCATGATGCCAACGAATGAAATCCGCTAGTTGAACTCCGCCCCAAGGAAATGCAGGTTCCATGGTTGGCCAGAAATAGGACAGAGGTGTTTGCAGGAAGTCCCTGCACGGCTGGGGAATCCATTCGCGGTCCAATTCCAGGATTTGAGCATGACGATCCGTATCCTGACAATCGCAGGCCTTGGATCGGATAAAACGAGAGGACAGTTTGCCGATATCGTGCAACAGGCAGGCGCATTCAGATGCCAGGATCAACTCTCGGTAGTGCCTCAAGTGGGATAAGGTAGAAACTGGGCTCGATCGATCTCTACGGGAGATCATTTATTCTCGAGAGACGTTCGGGTCGGGTATCTTTTCCTGAGCAGCGTCCCATTCTTTCTGCAATTGAGCTAAGGCCTCGGTCGGCGTTTTCCTTTGTCCGTAGCGCTCCTCGACGAAAACTTCCGTCACGTGGGAGAATTCCGGGCCAATGGTGGGGGCTTCCGGCTCTGTGCGTTGAACGAACTCCCACGGCGTTTCCGTTCGTTGCCGAACCAGATTCCAGTGCTGGAGAAACTGCAGCCAGCGAAAGTACAGGGGGGCGACAGAGCCGGACGCTGGCGTTGTGGTCGGTGCAACCTCTTTTTCCCGGATGCTTTTCGCTGCTCGCAACAAACGGGTCCGTCGAATGGCCCGCCAGATAAAATACGCTGCTATCAAAAAGACAAACGCACCGATCAAGATGGCGATCACCGATGCACGGCTAAAAAACCCAACGATCGCGCCAAGAAAATCCACAATCGGGTCCGTGGACGATTCACTTCCGGGTGGCAGTGGGCCGGTTGTAGCAGAAACCTCCACCGGCGGGCTGACTCCCAAGACTTGCATCAGCCCGTTCCAGGCCATCTTCACCAAGCGCAGGAGCTGGGCCAGGATTGGTCCCAGGTAGGGTGGGAGTAGCCATAGAACCAGCACGATCCCAACGGTTATCACGATAAACATCAGCAGGGTCTGGCCACGATTGAAATGAAGAAGGAAATAGGCAATCAGGAAAGCAATCAACAACGCCACCACAAATGTGCCGATATAGGCCGCCGTATCCATCCATTCCGGTATCATCAAAGGCGCTAATCGGGGCAAGGGCGCTCCCATTCCCGTGACAGTGCTGGTGGGAACCGCGACGGCGGGTGGCCGAATCAACGACGGCGCCGAAGGGATGGAGGGCAGGGAGGGGATGGAAACCCCGGTTAGGCTGAATTGTCCTACCGCCCACGGTAACAGGAACAGAAGCAGGGGTAACAGGATTAGGAAGGACAACGCTAGCGTGCGGCGCAAGTCCCTCTGCTGATGCACGAACCGAGCTTCTCGCCAACGGTCCGCCCGTTTGCGGTAAACCATCAGCAGAAAAAAGCCGACCAATAGTGCAAGGAGGGGTAGAAAAAAAGCGGAAAAGGAAGGTAGCGGCTCTAGCCAGATAAGCACGAACAAGCAAGTCAGAACAGGCCACCTCCAGGCTCTGTCTCGCAATGCTCCTTCCAGCGAAGAAGTGACCGGGAACCAGAACAGCATTGACAGCAAAAAGAAAAACGCGCCAACAACGCCTGGATCCACAAGCACGCCAATCAAGGTTTCCGGCCGAAGGATGGCTCCACTGGTAAAAAGAGGAACAAAACCCGCCACCAGTGCCCTACTCCATCCGACATCGAACAAATCGTATTGCGGAAAGAAGAGGATTTTGGTCAGTAGCAATGCTAAGGGCAGCAACCAAATCCAAGAGTGCAAGTCAATGCCTAATCCAGTCTTGAAAAAGGCGAAACCGAGCGCACAAGTCCAAGTCGCTGCCAGCGCCCAGAACAGCGGTTGGGGAGACAGT
>JAPLHX010000119.1 GCA_026389415.1 Coprothermobacterota bacterium
GCACGTTGCCCGGACCCACGCCGTACGCCGGTTTCCCCACGGAATGAGCCGCGGCCACCATCGCCGTACCGCCCGTAGCCAAAATGATCGCGGTGTACTTATGCTTCATCAGCTCCTGGGTTCCCGGGAGAGAGACCTGCCGCATGCAGCCGATTAAGCCGATCGGTGCCCCGGCTTGTTCCGCCGCCAGGGCCATCGTGCGCGCGGCCTCATAAGTGCAACGGGTTGCGGCCGGGTGGGGGGCAAAAACGATCCCGTTGCGAGCCTTGACTGCGATCAAGGCCTTGAAGAACGCGGTGGATGTGGGGTTGGTGGAGGGGACCAATGCCGCCACCACTCCCATCGGCCAAGCGATCTCATCCAAGCGGTGATCCGGGTCGTGCCGAATCACGCCCACCGTTTTCAGGTTGCGGATGCTTTCCCAAACCATCCGTGATCCGAACTCGTTCTTCAACTTCTTGTGGGCGGCCACGCCGAACCCGGTCTCTTCCTGCGCCATCCGGCCCAATCGTTCCGCGGCGGCAAACCCAGCTTCGGCCATCGCACTGCAAACACGGTCCACCTCGGCCTGCGAGGCCCGGCTCCACTCCAACCAGGCTTCGTGCGCCGCCATGACCAGGTTGCGCGCTTCCTGCATAGAAGAGAGATCGTGGTCCAGTTTGCTACCTCGACTTCCGGAAGACGACTTCGCCGTCCACTTCCAGCGAATCGATCACCGACATGATCACCGCATCCACCGGGGTGTCCTTGGTGATGGCGGTCTGGCGCGCGGAGGAACCGGCGCAGGTCAGGACCAAGTCACCGGCTCCGGCGTCGACAGTGTCAACGGCCACGAAAGGTTTCCCTGCAGGATTTCCACGCTCGTCCGTCTGGCGCACAACCAGTAGCTTGCAGCCTTGCAGTTTCTCGTCCTTGATGGTGGAAACGGTGGTCCCGATCACCTTAGCAATCAGCATGGCTTCCCCCCTCAGTACTTTCCCGCCACAGTGGCGGCCGATGGCGCATTGGCGCCAGGTGCGGCCACGGGACCCTGCAGGATCTTTACGCCCGCGCTGGCACCGATCCGGGTCGCGCCGGCCTTGATCATGTTTTCAGCGTCTTCGTATGTGCGCACGCCACCCGCCGCCTTGATGCCCATTTCCGGGCCGACCACGCGCCGCATCAGCGCCACGTCGTGTACGGTGGCGCCGCCGCCGGCAAAGCCAGTGGAAGTCTTGACGAAATCAGCGCCGGCTTCTTTGGCCAACAAGCAGGCCAGAGTCTTTTCCTCGTCCGTCAACAACACCGCTTCGATGATCACCTTGACGATCACCCCGCGGGCGTGGGATGCCATCACCACACCGCGGATGTCACGGGCTACCAGCTCCAGGTCTCGTGCCTTGAGCGCACCGATGTTGATCACCATGTCGATCTCAGTGGCGCCGTTGTCCAGTGCATTTTCGGTTTCGAAAGCCTTCACTTCCGCCGCAGAAGCCCCCAAGGGGAAGCCGATCACCGTGCACACTTTCACCGGCGAGCCCCGCAGCAACTGGGCACACAACTCTACCCAGGTCGGATTCACGCAAACCGAGGCGAAGTTGTACTTGCGCGCCTCGAAACAGAGTTGTGCGATCTGGTCCGGAGTAGCATCCGGTTTGAGCATAGTGTGGTCGATCATCGAGGCCAGGCTGGCGTCTGTTGGAATCACGCCGATGGTGGAGGACAATCGTTCGGCCCCGGCACTGATCACGCGGCCGGCGCGGTCGAAACAGGTTTGTACGCACATGCCCTCCGCGCAGTCGTATTTGCATTGATGGTGCTCGGAACCCTTGGCCCGTTCTTGCTGTTCCATCCGGGCCACCATCACTTCGCGGGTGATGATTTCCACCAATTGTTCTACCGTATTCAGGTCAGTCACCATCGCTTTCCCTCTACTTCCTGTGTTCCTGGTCGATCGCCGTGATCTTGTCCACGCGGCGAATATGACGTCCGCCACCGAACTCGGTGGTAAGCCAGGTTTGCACGATTTGCTTGGCCAGGTTGGTGCCGATCAGGCCTGCGCCCAGCGTGAGCACGTTGGCATCGTTGTGCTCGCGGCTATTGTTGGCGGAGGAAAGATCGTAAGCCAGGGTCGCACGCACGCCGGGTACCTTGTTGGCTACCATGCAACTGCCAATGCCCGCTCCGTCGATGGCAATGCCGCGCCAAGCTTGGCCCAAGGAAACAAGCTTGGCGACGGCGTGGGCAAAATCGGGATAATCGACCGCTTCCGGGCTGTGGGTGCCGACATCGGTCACCACGTACCCCGCCGAAGTCAAGTCATCTTTCAAGATTGATTTCAAAACGAATCCGCCGTGGTCGGCACCGATGGCGATTGTTTTCGGTGACGGTTCTGCCGGTTTGCTCTCGGCTGTGGTCTTCGGCTGTCCGGGACCCGGAAGGGCACTACCTTCTGTCCGCTTAGTTTCCGGCAAGGTCATTCGCTCCCCGGAGCCGGGAATGGCTTCTTTGGTGTTGCTTTCGGTCGGGGTCTTTAGCTGCCCGGAGCCGGGAAGCGTCCCTGCTGCGCCGACATCTCTCAGCCCGAACGCTTGCTGCACCACGCGATGGACAATTTTGGCAATCTCAGCGTCCGCCATCGAATGATTCCGTTCTGTTGTTTAACTGGTAGTGACCACATGACCATATCATGTCATACTGATATCACGATATCACATCATTGTCAAGTGGGATAAGAAAATTTCTTTTTTCGACGGTCTTGATGGCGAAGGAGGGTGTTAGCGCGTAAGTTTGGCGTAGTAGCGGTAGCGGTCGCCGCGATACCGGATCTTGACAAACTCCATCGCCCGGCGGTTTTGGGAATAGGTCGTCCGCTCGCTTAGCAACAGCGGGCTGCCCGGTTTGATCCCCAGCAGGGCGGCTTCGCGGGCCGTGGCCAGCGTCACTTCCAACGTCTCATCCGCTTCAGTGGGAATCAGGTGGAACTTCTCCTGCAACATCCGGTAGATCGATCCGGATGCCTCCACTTCCTCCCGCGAAAACGTCTGCCCTTCCGGCAGCAGCAGGTAGGAAGTCTGGATCCCCATCGGCAGATCATCCCCCAGGCGCAGGCGCTCGATCCGCAGAATCCGGTCGCAGCTCGGCGGTAGTTCCAGATGGGCGCGGACATCTTCCGGCGGTTCCACATAGCCGATCTCCAAAATTTTCTGTCCGGGTTCCAACCCTCGCCGTTTCATGTCCTCGGAGAACCTGGTCAGCTCCCAGAGCCCTTTTTGCAGTTTCTGCGGGGAGACAACCGTGCCCTTGCCGTGCTCGCGGTTGA
>JAPLHX010000023.1 GCA_026389415.1 Coprothermobacterota bacterium
AAGTCGCTACCAAAGAAACTCCGGCCAAAAAGAGTCCGGCGAAGAAGGGCGTAGCTAAGGGGATCAAATACACCTGCAAAGCATACGGTTTGGTGATTGTGGTTGATCAGGTGTGCGGCTGCAGCGATGTTTGCGACCTCGTCTGCTGCGAGCAGGTGATGGTTCCGGCCAAATAGAAGCGCTCCCCGGATGGCCCACATCGTCCGACAGCACATGAACCTTCCATCCCTTGCGCGAATCCAAGCATCATGCTACCGTTTTAATTCAATCTTTAGGGGTGATGCTCATGCGCAAGGAGTTGCAGCCAATGAAACACGTACAATTGATCGACGCTCCCAGGCAGGACCTATGGGATGTGCGGGATTGCCGAGATTGCTCTTCATCCTGTCAATCAGCTTGCAAGACCAGCTGCACATTGGCCAATCAAGCTTGCGAGCGTCCAGTCTCTGACCGGTAAATCGAACTAGAGAAGGATACTAATGCTTCCTCTTCCCTGGGAAGAGGGACAAGTCCACCTCTTCGAGTTGGGAGGCCACCGTTTTCTCTTTGACGGTTCTTCATCCTCCCTTTTTGCCCTCAGTCCCGTAGCGCATTCCTTGCTGCATTGGGGGGCAGAATACAATCTGGAGGAGTCCCTTTTCCGAACCACAACTGAATATGGTGCGGCAGCCGCAGCAGCATTGGCCGAACTGGAAGAGTTCCACCAGCAAAGCACACTGCTGGGCCCGGACCCCGTCGTGGATTGCCAAACCACGACATTCCCGTATCTGAAGGCGCTGTGCCTGAATCTGGCCCACGACTGCAACTTGCGTTGCCGCTATTGTTTTGCCACCACCGGCTCTTTCGCCGGCCCGCGTGGGTTGATGCCATTAGCGGTGGCGCAGCAAGCCATCGAACTGTTGTTGCGGCACGCCGGTCCCCTCCGCCGTCTGGAAGTCGACTTCTTTGGAGGAGAGCCCTTGCTGAATTTTGCAGTCTTGCAGGCGACAGTCGAGTATGGCAAGCGCAGAGCCGACGAGATGGGCAAGGAAAGCCGCTTCACGCTGACCACCAACGCTCTGCTTTTAAAAGAGGAAATCACGGAATTCTGCAACCAGGAAGAGATGCGAGTGGTACTCTCCATCGACGGTAGGCCCGCGGATCACGACCGGATGCGCACCTTTGCGAATGGGCAGGGTTCCTACGCGCTCGTCCTGGCTCGGATTCAGCAGTTCCTCGGCAGTCGGAATGCCCAGCGATATTATCTGCGAGGGACCTACACCAGTGATACCATGGATTTTCGAGCCAACACCTTGCACCTACACGATCTCGGTTACCAAGAGATCTCAATGGAACCGGTGGTGGCACTGTCCGAGGATCCCTACGCCCTCAGACAGGAACACATCCCCGCTTTGCTAGGCGAGTACGAAGCGTTGGTGTTGGAGATTGCTCGAAGGGAGGAGGAGGGCCATCCCCTACATTTCTTCCATTTTGAAGTGGACACGGCCGGCCTTTCCTGCCTTTCCAAAAAGCTAGCCGGTTGCGGTGCGGGAGCCGAGTATCTCGCGGTCACACCGAGTGGGGATCTGTATCCCTGCCACCAATTCGTTGGTCGGCAGGAGTTTTTGCTGGGAAACGTGGAGCAGGGGATCACTAACGAGCGAGTGGCGGAGGAATTCCGCCATCTGAGCTATCGGGAGAAACCGGCCTGTCGCCGTTGCTGGGCGCGCAATCTATGCTCCGGCGGCTGTCACGCCAATGCGCACTTGCTGACGGGGGACATCCGCCAGCCCGACCTTCTGGGTTGTCAGCTGGTGCGCAAACGGATGGAATGTGCGTTGTACCTGAAATGGAGAAGGAAAGAAAGGATACCGGTGTAAGTTGTCGTACGCGATTGAAACGATAGACCTGGCACGCGAGTTCCGCGGCAAAAGTCGCCGCAAACAAAAAGAGGAAAAGACGGTCCGAGCGCTGGACGGTGTCAGTTTACAGGTAGAGCCGGGAGAGCTCTTCGGTCTCCTGGGGCCAAACGGAGCGGGAAAAACCACTCTGATCAAGATCCTGGTCACCCTGCTCTATCCCACCTCCGGTACGGCTTTGGTGGACGGCCTAGACGTGACGAAAGATCTCCTGCCCATTCGCCAGCGAATCAACATGGTCTGCGGGGGAGAATTCTCGGGTTATGGCATTCTCACCGTGCGGGAGACGTTGTGGATGTTTTCTCAGTTTTACGGTATCCCCTACAAAGTGGCCTTCCAGCGGATCGACAACTTGCTGGATATCGTTGGTTTAAGCGCAAACGCCCACACCAAAATCTCCAAGCTCTCCACCGGGATGCGGCAGAAGATGAATTTCTGCCGGGGCTTCGTCACGGACCCCAAAATCCTATTTCTAGACGAACCAACCTTGGGGATGGACGTCAGTGCCGCCCGGGACATCCGGGCCTACATCCAAACCTGGATGGCTGATCATCCGGAGCGGAACATCATGCTGACCACGCACTACATGGCAGAAGCGGATGAGCTATGCAACCGGGTAGCCATCATTGATTCCGGGGTTGAGGGGCTGGCCGGGATTGAAGGGATTCACTTTAAGCTCTTCACTGGAAGAGAACCGAACCCTGCTCAAGTTCGTGTTGACCGGGGAAGAGGCCGTAACCCCTTTGATCTCGGAACTGAACGCGCATGCCCTGCCGATGTTGACTATGCACACCACCGAGCCTACCTTGGAGGACGTCTTCATCACGCTGGTCGGAAGGGGGTTGTCCGATGCCACGAATGGCCAGCAGCACTGAGCTGTTTCTGCGGGCGATCATTGGGCGGGCCTATCCCCGGATCGTGGGCGCCAATCGGGAATTATCCTGGTTGGTGACGGAGAGCGTATTGCCTCTGCTCGGCCTGGCCGCCTACGTATTCATCTACAAGGCGATGAATGCACCCCCGGTTTTCGTCTCCTATGTCGTGCTGGGCGGGGCGATGACCGCCTACTGGTTGAATGTCC
>JAPLHX010000296.1 GCA_026389415.1 Coprothermobacterota bacterium
TCAGTCCCTCGGTTCCGGGATATTTGATGGTGCAGACTGCCGTACCCTTGACCCGTCCCAGCAGCATCGGCTACTTCACTCCCGCGCTCTTCATCACGCGGCCGATGATGACCTCCAGCAAGTGGGAGTCCACTTCCGCGCCCAGGCGAGAGCGGACGGCCTCCCGGATCCGTTGCGGTAGGTCCGTTTCTGCCGTATGTCCGGCAGGGGGGCCATCGGAAACGATCGGAGCAGGGGGAGACCCGCCGCCGGTCGGTCCCTGTTGTTGGGAGATGTAGGGCCTTACCGGCGCGCAGGGGGGGTTGTCCGGCGTCTGGCGCACCAGCTTCATCCCCAGTCGCTGGGACTTCTCATAGGCCAGTTCGGTCAAGACCACACTGTCGTTGATTTCCAAGGAAAGGATGCCGCGACGGCACAGATCCTCGATATCGTGTTCGGTATAGAATTGTTTTGGCATTTCCTGCTCCTATCCTACCGGGCTATCCGCCGGCCTGGCCTTCCAGCGCCTCAAGGGCCTGGATGGAGGCGTTCTTGGCTGTCAGGATCTCCGCCTCCGAACCGGCCAACCACATCCGGCCGAACCGTCCCACCGAAGAGACGTGGATCAGCGTGATGCTGGCGGTCTTTTCCGCTTCGTTGCAGGCATAGTTGATGTAGGCTGCCGGGGCGCACTCCAGCACCAGCATCGTTTGGCCGGGTACCAGCATGCTGCCACGGCGGAAGCGGTTTAACAGCTGGGCCTGGTAGGGATCGATCCGGGTGACGACCTGGGTGGAAACCACTTGGGGTCGAATTCGATCTTCGGTCCGCAGGTTTAGCCTGGACAGCACCACATTGCCGGCTTCCTGCACCGCTGCTTGCTGGAGCGAGTGCACCTCGAACATGCCGAACTCCCGCTCCACAATCTGGGCGCCGGGTCTGGCTTCGGTGGCCTTCACGGCGATGTCCACCATCCGGAAGACCTCGTTGCCGGGCGCCATCTCCACGTAAAGAGCGGCCATCCCCTCCGTGGGCAGATCGCCCTGGGTGACCGTGCCGATGAAGGCGGCAAACTGCGGCTGCATCCGGTCCAGGTAGCAATAGCAGCGCAGCGAGAATGTTTCAGCCATCTGTTACTCTCCCATCTGTTGCATTCGACATCATTGAGCCGGGTCGTGCAGGGCCAGGCCCAGCGGGGTGACCCACATCGGGTGGTTTGGCACCCGGGTGGGAATCCCCGTGTAGTTTTCCACGGCTTCGGCCATCCCCTGGAAGGCCGAAGTGCCACCCACCGGCGTGATGGAAGCGGCTTCCCGGTCGGGGAGATGACGGTAACAGCCTGCGGCAGCATGTCCTATCCATCACCGGGCACACCACTGGCAGCAGCCGAAGTTGTTCACTCGCTGTAATCTTGAGCGCTTCTGCTTTCTCGAAGGGGATGTATAGCGCGCCGGCCACTACCAGGGAGAAGTGTGTGCCACCGGTGGGCTCGTCAGCCGTGCGGACGACCTTCCCCTCTCGCAGCAGTGCGAT
Organism: Coprothermobacterota bacterium; assembly: GCA_026389415.1. Lineage (GTDB taxonomy): Bacteria > Caldisericota > JANLFM01 > JANLFM01 > JANLFM01 > JAPLHX01. The sequence goes on from JAPLHX010000296.1 coordinate 1,513, forward strand.
CCCGGTGGTGCCTCCACCCACATCCACGATCACCCCGTCCTGCAGTCCCAATACATTGTTAGCGGCGCTGGGCTCGTCGATCAAGCCGGAGCAATCCATCCCTGCTGCCTCCAGCACGTGACCGGCGGCCTGTACCTCCACCAGTGGTACCCCGGGCGGATAGCCGCTGGCTGCGGGATCGACCGGGGTTGGCGTCGCCGTTTCCGAGCGCTGGCGGGGTAGGATCAACGCATCCGCGCGATCCAGATACTCCGCCAGGCTCCCACCGACGGGGGAAAATCCATCCCATGTCATAAGCGACGCTCCTTGCAAGCAATCCCTTCTCTACAGGGCAATTCTGTGGATCCTACGCCGACCGTCCGCCAATGCCGCCCTTGCTGTTCTTGGGCAGGATCATCTCCACGTCCGTATGCGGTCGCGGGATGACATGCACCGACACCAACTCGCCCACGCGCTTGGCAGCAGCGGCGCCGGCATCGGTAGCCGCTTTGACGGCCCCCACGTCCCCTCGTACCATCACGGTCACGTAGCCGCCACCCACATACTCCGACCCAATCAGGACTACGTTGGCCGCCTTGACCATCGCATCCGCGGCTTCCACTGCGCCGACCAGGCCGCGTGTTTCCACCATTCCCAAAGCGATCAAAGAGCTTTCTACCGTCATTTCCATTCTACCTTTCTGGTTTTGCAACCCCATCTTCAGGCTGTAAGCCTTCGTTCCAAGATTTCGTTCAACACCTGCCGGACCACGCCTTCAATTTCCTCCGGCGTGGGTCCGGTGGGTGCTTCCCCGGGCAGCAAAGCTGCCGGGGGCGGGGCCATCGTTTCATAGGCCAACCGCTTGATATTGATCAGATGATAAACGCTCACGTTGTCGCCGGTGATAGCTCCACCCAAGCCACCCGGGCCGAGGGTCAGCGAAGGCATGACGCCGGTGGTAAGACCGATCGCTCCCAGGGAGCCCATGGTGTTCACCAAGATCCGGAATACCGGCTTCTGTAAACCGAAGGCCATCGCCACCCGTTCATCGTTGGCATGGACGATCTGGGTATGGCCGCGCCCCCCGGTGTTGATGATGGCGATCGATGTCTGGCAACCCTGCTCCCAACCGTCCACCACGTACCAACCCAACACCGTGGTCAACTTCTCGTGCGATAAGAGCTCTCCCTTCCCCACCGTCTGCAGCGGGGTGACCAGGATGCGGCAACCGACAGGAATACGGAAACCGGCGCACTCGGCCACGTAGGGAGCCCGTTTTCCGGTCACGGCCACGTTCAGGCTGCCATCCGAATGAAAGAGGGTGCTGCGGAGAGCGGCAGTCTGCTCCGGGTCGGTGAAATAGGCACCTTCCTGCCGCATCAGCTCCATCAATCGTGGGGCGATGGGCCGGTCGGCAATCACCGATTGTTCGGTAGCACAGATGGTGGAACAGTCGAAGGCCTTGGAGGCGACGATGTAGCGGGCCG
>JAPLHX010000291.1 GCA_026389415.1 Coprothermobacterota bacterium
TCTTCGATCTTCGCCAGATTCTCAAAGTCCAACAAGGGATTCTCGTTGATGGCATTGCCGGTCATCTGGTTGCCGTTGATCTCGCTTTCCATCCACTGCTTGAACTGGCCCCAGTCGTTGGTGCCCGCACCAGTTCCGGCCGGTTTCTCCCAGGAATTGCTTTCGACCGGCTGCGCGGTGGCGGGTGGTTCCGTGCCGCCCGGAGGAATGTAGTAGGGTTGTTGGTAGGTGGGTTGGACGAACGTCTGCGGGAATGAAGTCGGTCGCACCGCGACCATCATTTCCGTGGCTTTCATCCCGGACTGGGCTTGCGCCAGGTCCGGTTTCAGTTGGAGGGCGGCCTTGAAGTAGCTCATGGCCATGATGTAGTCGCCGCCCTGCAACGCCTGGTACCCTTTCTGCGTATTCTCCACCGCTTGCACGTCCAAGTTCATCAACCCCTGGGCTTGCAGCCGGAGATTCTGGTCAAAATTCACCGACAGCAATGCTTCCTTGGCCCGAGCGACATCCAGCAATTCCAGGTATTTCTTGCCCAAGTTGAGATAGGCTTCGTCCATCGCCATCAGGATCCGCTTGTCATTGGGCAGCACATCCAACGCCGTCTTCATCTTCTTGATCGCTTCGGCATAGGCGCCCACGGCCACCAATGTTTGCGCTTCGGTGAACTTCCATTCCGCCGTGGCCGTGCGCAGCTTGTCCTGGACCGCGTTGTTCTTGGGATCGATCTGTCCCAGCTTCTGCAGTTGCAGCACCGCGTCTTCGTATTTTCCGGCCAGTAGCAATTGGTCGACCAGCAACAAGTCCTCTGATGTCACCTCCTTTTTCTCCGACAAGGCCGGAGGAGGTGCAACGCTGGGGGTGGGGCCGGTGCAGGAGGTCAACAAAGCAACCACCAGCAACAAAGCCCCGATCGAGCTTATCGTTTTTTTCCAACGAGTCATCAGAATCTCCCTCCTTGGATCCCTAAGGCGAGACCGCCACGAACGGGTTGGCTTTCCCCAATTCCGAGGGAGGGATCTCCGTCGGCGGGATCGGCATCGTTCGGGCTCGAATTGTCTCATCTATGGTGGGGCTAAACGCTATCATCTGGGTCCATCGCGCCACTTCTGTCTGATCCGGGCTCACCGTGGGTCGCTGGCCGAACATGGCCTGGCTGATGGGATCCAGAATGGTCGGATCCATATACACCATCATGCCCAGCACGGCCACCAGCAGAAATGCCAGGATCAGGAACACGGTGGAGGTCCGAATTTTGACCTTGGAAGACTTTCGTTTTTTCCGGACCGTCGTTTTGGCTTTCACCGGAGGTTTTGTATTCATCACCCTCCTCCCGGTCGCAAATAGATTACGCAACTCAGGTTAGCGCTGATCGTGCCGTCCGTACCCGACTGCAGGGTGATCCCCGTCACATTCACAATCTGGGGAAAGCTTAAAAGATGACGCAAGAAGGACATGATGTGGAAATAATCCCCGCTGACGGTCAGGGGAAAGGAAGCGACGGTGTCCGGATCGACGAGCGTGGGCGCACTGGGGATGGTTAGACTGCTGATCGAGACCCCGTCAGCTTTCGCCAGTTGTTCCATTTCCACCATGAATACCGAGGCATCCGTGCTGGGCGGCAAAAGCTTTTGCAGCAGCGCCAGGCGTTCCTGGTAAATGATCGTTTTCACCTCCAGCTTGCCACTTTGACGATAGAGCTCTTGCAGAGTGGCTAGCCGGATGGAATCCTTCTCCACCTGTGTGCGCAGGTCCGTGTTCTCCTGCCAAAGGGGAGCGTAGAAGAAGGCATAGCCGACGTAACAAATCACAACGATGATCACGACGGCCAAAACAGTGATCAATCCGCGGCTTTTCATGGGACGACCCCCTGGACGGCCTGGTAGGTCATATCAAACGTCCAACTCCCGCTCAATTGAGGGGAAATGGAGTTCACCACGATACTCGCCGTAGAAGTGGCATTGCGCAGGCCGAAATAGAGGCGAGAAACCTCCAGAGCGCTGGGGGCAGTGCCTTTGATGTTGACCTGGGCATTGGCATCGCCCGTGATGCTGGTAAGGGCTACCTGATTGGGAATGTTGTGTGCCAGGTTGATCGTGACCGCATACCAGTCCTGCAACTTCCCTAGCAGTTGCTGCAGATAGGCTTCCGAGCTGCGCACTTGCTTCTCCAACCCGTCCAATTGAATCAGATTCTGTTCGAAAGGGCCGTATTGCGCCAGATCGGCCTGGACTTGAGCGGCCTGCACGCGGGTGCTGTTTACAACGCCTTGCAGGCCAACATACACTAACACCAACAGGAGAAAAACGAAGACAAAAGCCAGCAAAATTCCCCGGCCTTGTTTGCCGAAGAGTTGTTTCCGGGGCGGCAGCAGGTTGAGATCTAAGCGAACCATGGCGTCCTCATGACAGCAACGAGATCCCCATTTTTTCGACCAGATCTCCCAATACGGCTTTTTCGTTCTCTTTCAATGCCAAACCGGCGGCCAGGTTCAACAGGGGAAACAACTCGGTTACCGCGGCCGAATCGTTATGGGGTAAATCCGCCAGCGGCCGCCAGATGGCGGCTTCGATCCCCATCGCTTGCGAGATCGCTTCGGGGAAACCCCGCAGCAGACTGCCGCCGCCACATACCAGCATTTTCAGGGCAAGGTTGGTATTGGAACGGCTTTGGAAGAAGTCCAACGACCGTTGCATCTCCTGGGCGAACTGATTCATGACGGGAAGCATGGCGGTATAGATCGCCTTGGTTTGACCCTCCGCCGCTTCTTCCTCAATCAATGTGGCTTGGGTCAGCTTAAGGATATCCGCCTGTTCGAACGTCAGTTTCTGGTTGGCCGCGATCGCTTCGGTGAAGGAATTGCCGCCAATCTGCACCGACCGCACGAAGCTGAGGACTCCATCGGCGATGAACACCACCTGTGTTTGGCCGGCTCCGACATCGATCAGAAAATGGGCAGCTTGCTGTGGAAATCGACGTGCCCAGGCCATGAACAAGCGCAGGACGGAGAGATAGGGAATCTCCATCGCCACCGGGGTCAATTTCGCCAGACGGCATACTCGCAGCAATCCGTCCAGGATGTGGATCGGCGCTGCCCCGGCCAGCACTTCCATGTTGGTATCCGTTTCGTTTAGGGGTTGGTAGCTGATTTGCATTTCCTCCACCGGCAACGGCAGGTATTTTTCCATTTCCCATTTCACCTGTTCGTCGATCGGCGTACCCTCCACGGGCTCCAACCAGAATTGTTTCAGCACGGAATGCTTGGCCGAGATCGCCACATTCACGCGGCGGATGGGGAACGCTTTGGCCCATTGGTTGTTCATCGTGGATGCGATCACGTCCGGCAGCACGACGCCACCATCGACGACACTTTCCACTGGAGTGGGCAGATAGAGCGCCCTTTCCAGCTTCGGTATCGATCCGTTAAAGCTGAATAAAGCTCCTTTGATGCTCGAGGAGCCAATATCCAACCCGATCAAACCCTTCGCTCTAGTTAAAGCCACTACGCCTCGCCCCTTCCTCTAAGCGGCTCTGATTATATCAAAAAAAGATGTCAATAGCATAGGATTCGCTTAGAAAGTCTATTTTATGCCACCCAGGAGGGCAAAATAAGGCAGGAAGAGAGCGATTTCGATGAAGCCGATGATTCCGCCCATGGCGACAAGCATCACCGGTTCCAGTGTCGCAGTCAGTGTATTGACGGCATAATCCACTTCCTGATCGTAGAAATCGGCCGATTTATCCAGCATGTCCTCCAGCATGCCGGATTCTTCCCCGGCCGTGGCCATTTGCACCACCAGTGGCGGAAACAGTCCGCCCTGCGCCAGCAGAACACCCATTCGTTGCCCTTCCTGGATGCCCGCCCTCACGCGCAGGATCTCCTGCCTGAAGACATCGTTGTCCACCACCCGGCTGACGACTTCCAGCGATTGCAGGATCGGTACACCGGATTTAACCATCGTCGCCAACGTGCGGGTGAACCGGGAAATGGACGTTTTGTCGATCAAAGTGCCGAAGACCGGCA